>NZ_JBFGBM010000106.1:0-9233 GCF_041567615.1 Muriicola sp. | reverse complement strand
GGGAGAGGTTACTCTTGTAGTTCATCGCTCCCAGCTTACGGGTATAGTCGGCCACGATCTTGGCTCCGAGGGAGGAGTTAAAGATGGTATCCTCGCTGCTGAAAACAAAGTTGTAGTTCAGGGGATGGATTACCACTACCAGGTTGTCCGACGGTGTCCAGGTTCCCCCAACCCCGATGTCCAAATAACCAGGGTCATTGAAATTATTGAGGATGGTGGTACGGTATTCCCCAAGGGTGGAAACTGCAAAACGCTGGCTGAGCCTCCTTCCGTAAAGGGATGTGATATTGAAAACATCTGTCGCTTCCCGGAAACTATCCGAGTCCGTAGGGTCGTCCTTATCGTCCAGCTTCACCCACTGCAGGTTCACGTTGGCCGAGTTTCTCCAGAAGAATTTATCTTCTTTGAGGTTGGCAAAGGCATTGACCGTAAAGCCGATGTTACCTGCCGAGTTATTCGGGAATCCCTGGGCATACCAGTTGCTGAAGTTCGACAGGTTGACCCCGATGGTACCAAAGGCACCGGTCTTCCAGCCGGGCAAGGCATCGATCTGGGCCTGTATGGCATTGGCTCTGCCCTGAATGGCCGCTATGGAATCCTTTTTGGTCTTGAGTTCTGATTTGAGTTCCGCCTCCGTCTGGGCATAAGTACATATCCCGGCGAGAAGAAGTAACGTCAATAATCCGATTTTTTTCATCTCTCTAGTATTTGCTGTTTCTTCTTGATTTTCTAAGGTTTAAGATTGGTCATCTATGGTGGCGTCCGGCGCATTTTTCTTGACGGATGCGATCCCGTTTTCCATCCCGTTGGTATTGGAATACATTTCGCTCGTTCCGATGATCTGCCCGTTACGCGCCTTCATATTGAAGTAAGGGCTGCCGTTCTTGGCGGTCCTGCGGTCGAAGCGTTTATCTTCAGCGGCATTGTTCATGACCGAATGGATCCCCTTTTTGCAGCTCGCCTTGGTTTTGTAGGTCTCACTGCTTAGAATCACCTGACCGTTGGAGGCTTTCAGATCGAATTTAAACTGACCTGACTTCGTTTTTCTGATTTCAAATTTTCCCATTTTTAAGAATTAAATTGTTAATGATACGAATTGTTTGTTAATATGAATGAAAAAGTTAAACTATTGTAATTCCACTTTGCCTTGGACTAGGTCTTCAATAGGGATGACGATCTTCCCGTCTTTGGTCCTGATGGTGACCAGGATCCCCTCTATCGCTTCGATCGTCCCCTCAAACTTCTTGGTCCGGACCTTATCCCCCACGGCATAGGTCTTTCGGGCATAGAAGGTCTGAAGTAGTTTACCGACTATATCCCTGGAGCCAAGCCCTAGCCCGATGGCAAATGCCAGGAGGAAGGCTCCGATGATAAGGGTAATATTGCTGGTAATGATCTCTGTGTCTATCCCGGCCTGGTTGAGGGCGGTGATCAGCACAAATACGATAATCATGTAGTAGACGATACCACTGACGATCTTGGATCCGCCCATTCCCATGGAATCAAATACACTTAACAGGGCTTTCCTGACCAGCCTGGCGGCGTAGAGTCCGATCATAAAGATGACCAGGGCACTCAACAATACAGGCAGGTAATGAAGCAGGTTGGAGATCTCCGCAGAAATGATGGTGAGTCCCATTACCTCTGCCGCGACGATGATGAAAGTGATCCACAGGATCCCCTTGACAAAGCCGAGCAGGATCCGGATCACGTCTACTTTGATCTTGCTTCCTTCTCCAAACAGTTGGGCTTCATTGATCTTATCAGAGAGGTTGTTCACCCTGGCGAGCTTTAAGATCTTCTTTATGACAAAACTGATGATCTTGATGATTAGCCACCCCAGGATGAGTACGATGATGGCCCCGATGACCCCCGGCAGTGCCGAGACGATATCCTGTATGATGGTTTTTAGTGAATCTGTGGCTAGGCTTCCCAGTGTTTCCATGTTCTTGATGAGTTTAGTGAGATTATTTGTCTTTCTTATTTGTTTTAAACAGGCTGGCCAGCATTTGCTGTGTATTCACGGTAAAGAGGGAGGCCAGGTCCATGATGAGCTTGGCCACAGCCACGTCTTCCATCACCTTCTTTTTTAGGCTGGGGGGCGCCTCAAGGATACGCTTGCCAAGATCTTTGAACGGGTTTTGCATGTTTTCTGCCATCAGGGGAGTGCGTTATAGATTGCTAATGTTTTTGCCTTGGCCCTTTTCAGCCGCATCTTTACGGCGCTCTCTCCCAGGTCTAAAAGAGCGCACAATTCTTTGACGGATACGTCGTCCTGGTATTTGAGAAGCAGCAGGGTCCTGTCTTCGGGCGGGATCTTTTGCAACACAGACTTGAGTTTGTCTGACCTCATCTGGAAGAAACTCCTGTCTTCTACTTCCACGGCCAGCTGGCGTTCTTCTGCATCTATCGTTTTGGATTGCTCCCGGATCTTACGATCTTTATTCCGCGTCACATAATTGACGCAGAAATTATAGGTAAGGGAATAGACCCAACTCGAAAACTTCGACTTTCCCCTGAAACCTCCCAGCTTGATATAGATCGTCAGAAAAACGTCCTGGGTAAGGTCCTCAGCTTCATCTTCCGAATTCGCAAAACTCCTGCATTTGGTGTATACCCGGTCTGCATACCGATCGTACAAAACCCCAAAAAGTAAAGTGTTGTTGGTATCCACGATCTTTTCTACCAGTTCTTCATCACTGAGAAGACGAATGGAATCATCTGCCGCCAGGGCCGACCTCTGCCGGTCCCCGATCACCATCAGGATCAGATGTTTAAGTACGTTCAACATGGTGTTCGGTTGGGAGAATGAGATCGTCGTAAGAGAAGACGACAATCATTTCAGGAAATCGTCTTTGATCTTTTTCATCTGTGCCTGCAGCAGAGATTTCATATGGTCCGGAATCATTCATTCCCATAAGTTAAGACCCCATTTTGTTTAACAGGTCACATTGCGCATAGTTTTATTCGGAATCACCTCGTCTGAGGAGGGGCATTTGTTGGAATGGAATGATCTGTTCTCCATATCACATAAAGTAAAAAATCCGGCCTTCTTACAGCCGGATTTTCTATTGTTCACCGATTTCATTCTCCAGTCATCAGGTGCCAAAAGCCATGACCAACCGTGCAATCCTTTATTTGACAGGTACTGTAGTGTCAAATTGATGCAAGGAGGAAGCTAAGTAGAGTTCGGCTTCTTTGGCTAATTCAGCAGAATACTCCTGGTAGGCCATTATTGTGAGCGTGATCAACGCTATCAGAAACAATCCCGTTATTATTCTGGCACTGAATAATCGTACAGTTTCATCCATCAGTTCACTTAATTGGTGTGCATTAAAGTTAAACAAAAGCCAATAAATTAACAAAGCCTTAACAGGGGAAACTTTTCAACAATCCGGCAAGACTTCCTTCTGAAGCTCATACAATTATGCGTATCTTGAGAGCTGAGACCATCAGAATGAAAACGATCCGGAAGTGCCTGGTAATGCTGACGGGCCTGTTGGCTTTCAGCCCTGTTTTGTTTGCTCAGGAGGGCATAGAAGGTGGCCTTGGAGATGTATTGCCTGAATTATTCAGGACTGAAGCCCCCCTTCAAATAAAGCTCAGGTATTCCAACAAGTTCCTTAAGCGGGAGACCAATGACAGCACCTACCTCGAATCCATGATATGGTTCTCCCGTGGTGATCTTTGGGATTCCTTGCCGGTTAACCTGAGGGCCCGCGGGAATTTTCGAAGGAAGACCTGCTATTTTGCTCCCCTCAAGCTGAAGTTCAGAAAATCGAAAACCGCCTCAACCCTGTTTGAAGGAAGCGAAAAACTGAAAATGGTGCTCCCCTGCCAGCTCGATCGCAATACAGGGGATTATGTCCTAAAGGAATATCTGGCCTACAAACTCTACGAAACCATTGCCCCCTATCATTTCAAGACCCGGCTGACAGAAATCTCCTTGTTCGAAGAGAGAGGCAAGCGAGAAGTCACCCACGAATTTTTCGGCTTCCTCATCGAGGATATGGACTATCTCTGTGAAAGATACGGAGGGCAGGAACTCAAAAGGCTGGTACACCCTCTTCAACATGACGACGAGGCTTCGGTTTTTAACGCCTTTTTTGAATTCATGATCGCCAATACAGACTATTCCACCAAACAGCAGCACAATCAGAACCTCTTGTTCACGGAGAAGAGGATCATCCCCGTACCCTACGATTTTGACATGTCCGGACTGGTCAATGCACCTTACGCTGCCGTGACCAATATCCAAAACCTTTCAGGCTCAATTACCCAGGTCACTGACCGTATCTACAAGGGTTACGAAAGGGACCCGGACATACTGGATGGGGTCAGGCGGGAATTCCTCGGCAAGCGTTCCGAACTGATGGCCGAGTTGGACGAGATCGAATCCTACTTTCAGGACATAAACCAGTTCCGGGAAGCCCAAAAATTCCTGGAAGCGTTTTTTGAGATCCTGGAGGATGATAAGAAGTTCGAAAAGCAGATCCTGAATCGCCTAAGAACCCGCTAGGCTCAGGTTCTCAGGTTCTTCTCTGTCGATAAATTTACGGTAATGGTCGTATCGCTGGAAGATCTGTTCCACGTACTTAAAGGGTTCTAGGCCTCTCACATACCCGTATTTCACGACTTCGTGGTTGTAGTTCTGAGGAAAGCTCAGGGCGAGGATCATCTTATCCACATGACCGTCCCAAACCGTGTCCTTCAGCCCTTTTACCTGTGCCAGGTTCTGGGCGTCCAGCACATGACTGTAGCCGCAATTATAGGAGGCCATCGTAAATTTGATGCGCTGGATGGAATCGTTCACATGGGCAAAGTTCTTATAGAGCTGGGCCAGGTAGCGCGTACCTGCACTGATCACCTCCCCGGCATCTGCCGTGGCGGTAACGCCAAGCTCTTCAGCCGTCTCAGGCATGAGCTGCATAATACCCCTGGCGCCGGTCCAGGACTCGGCTTCCGGATCGAATCGTGATTCCTGATAAATGAGGGAGGCCAGGAGTCGCCAGTCCCACCCCAATTTCCTGGAATTCTCCTTTATGATGGGGTCATATCGGCTAATCTGTTTTTGGTTCAGGCTGTAGAACGGACTGTTGACCCTCCTGCGAAAACTCCGTTTGTTCTTGAAGTATTTGTTGTAGATTACGTAGTAATCGTCCTGCTTTTTCTCCTTGCGGATCCACTGGTTCGTGGCCTTCAATAATTGCCTGGACCCAGGCCTGAGCGCCCAGGCGATCCGTTGTGAAAAACTCAGGGGAACTTCCACATCGAGGTCGGGATAGTAGGATGCATTGATACCGGCCAGGTTCTTGTCGGCCAGGGTGTATTTGATCTCCCCGTCGGCTACCATCTTGATAATCTCGTCCGTCGTGATATTTCCTCTCAGCGTATCGATAACGATCTCTCCTCCGATCTCCCGGGAAAGGTTCCGGATCCTTTTAAAATAAGATGAATTTTTTCTGACAGAGACGGTATCGCCTATGAGTTCTATGGGATCGCCTATCATGGCTTCCCTGATCTGATCTCTGGTCATCTGCCTCCATCCTTTGGGTTTGCGTTGAACGAGAACCTGTTCCGTGAGATAGAGGTAGTCCGAAAATGCCACCTCCTGTTTTCGCTCGGTTGTGATGGCCAGGCCATGTGCAACGATATCCACCGAACCTCGCCTGAGCTCATTGAGCATTTCATCCAGGTCTCCCGAGACATGCAACTCGAGCTCCACACCCAGGTCGTCTGCGAGCCGCCTGAGCAGCTCATACTCATATCCCATGGGCTGGCCGCGGTACAGGAAATAACTGGTAGCGCTATAGGCGATCAATGCCCTCAGCTTGCCTTCTGCCTGGATCTCCGCAAGGTCACGACGTGCTGCCAGCTCTGTTTGGTCTCCTTCCCTGCCCAGCCTCAGATCCTTGCAGGAGCTGAGTAAAAGAGCGAAGAGCAGCAGGTATCTCCAAAGATTTTTCATGATCCTATTACGCCCTGCTGATAGGGCAGCAAAGCTGAGGTAAATTACTAAATTTTGATAAATAACTATCTCAGCAAGAGGATGAGGGCACCCAGGGCTGTAAGCAACAGGATCATTTTTCGGTAGAATCCTTCCCGTATCACCCTGACGAGTCTGACCCCCAGGAATAATCCCAGGGCTACCCCCGGCAGGAGCTTGGCATTTACCAGAAGGGTCTCCGGCGTGATGGTCTCCCACACCAGGATGTGGAAGGGGAGTTTAAAGAGGTTGATAAAAAAGAAGACCCAGGCAGCAGTACCGATGAATTCGTTCTTGGGCAGTCTCATCGCCAGGAAAAAGATGTTGGAAAAGGCTCCCGCCAGATTGCCGATCATGGTAGTGATCCCCGCCAGGACACCCATAAATCCCGCAAAACTCCAGTGGGTGGGGACAACCTTTGAGCGCCGCAGGTCCCACCATGTCATCATGGCCACGCTGCCCAGGATCACAACTACCATCCAGATCTTGAAGGTCTCCTCCGGCAGGTCATTCCCGAGAATTACGCCTATCACTACCCCACTCATCATCCACGGCAGGAACCTCCTGATGTAATGCCATCTTGCGTGTTTGTTGTAGTAGATCACCGCAAATATGTCGCCCACTACAAAGAGGGGCACGAGGAGACCGGTGGAGGCCCTGGCCCCGAAAGCAAGGGCCATAAGAGTGATAATGATCACGGCGATCCCCTTGATGCCCGACTTGGAGATCCCCAAGACAACGGAAGCGATAAATGCGAGTATCCAGGAAGTGAGGCTGATTTCCAAGGCGATGGGTGTATTTCCCCTAAGAGGGTCGGATAAAGGTATCCCAAAAAATAATATCTTTAGCCACTGACCAACGGATGACCTTATGGAATTAAGCACCCTTGACTATGGTTTTATCATCGTCTTCTTTTCCACAGTACTGGCCATAGGGGTCATTGTTTCAAAAAAATCAGGCAAGAATACCTCAGAATTCTTTCTCAGTGGGCGCACCATGCCCTGGTGGCTATTAGGCCTGTCCATGGTGGCGACTACCTTTTCGACTGACACTCCCAACCTGGTCACGGACATCGTCAGGACCAATGGGGTCTCGGGGAACTGGGTCTGGTGGGCCTTCCTGATCACAGGTCTTCTGACAGTCTTTGTCTACGCCAAACTCTGGAGGAAGTCGAATGTAAACACCGACCTTGAGTTCTATGAACTCCGATACGGCGGTGCTGCTGCGAGTTTTCTCAGGAAGTTCAGGGCGATCTACCTCGGGGTGATCTTCAATGTGATCACCATGTCCGCCGTGACCCTGGCGGCCATCAAGATAGGGGGTATCATGCTGGGGCTCGAACCCTGGCAGACCGTGATCAGTGCCGGACTCATTACAGTAATTTTTAGCGCACTCGGGGGGTTCAAAGGGGTGGTCTATACGGATTTTCTCCTGTTTTTTGTGGCCATGTCCGGAGCCATAGGGGCTGCCTACTACCTGGTGAATCTGCCTGAAGTGGGTGGGATCGCCTCCCTGATGGCGAATGAACACGTCTCTGACAAACTCTCCATCCTCCCGGATTTTAGCAATACCCAGGCCCTGATTACCCTGTTCATAATTCCCCTTGCCGTGCAGTGGTGGAGTTCGTGGTATCCCGGGGCAGAACCGGGCGGTGGGGGTTATATCGCCCAGCGAATGCTCGCGGCCAAGAACGAGAACCACGCCATTGGCGCTACCTTCTTTTTCAACATCATGCATTACGCCCTGCGCCCCTGGCCCTGGATCCTGGTGGCCCTGGCTTCCCTGGTGATCTATCCTGATGTGGCCAGCATTCAGGAAGCATTTCCCTCCATTGCGGATGACAAACTCGGGCACGACCTGGCGTATTCCGCCATGCTTACCAAATTACCCAGCGGTCTGCTGGGCCTGGTCCTCGCCTCCCTGATCGCGGCCTATATGTCTACCATCTCCACCCAGCTCAACTGGGGGTCCTCCTATATCGTCTACGATTTTTATAAGCAACAGATCAATCCACAGGCATCCGAAAAGAGACTTGTGGCCGTGGGTAGGATCTCTACTGTGGTCCTTATGGTCTTCAGCGCTGCTCTTGCCCTATTGCTGCAGAATGCGCTCCAGCTCTTTGAAGTGTTGCTCGTTTTCGGGGCCGGGACCGGACTCATCTTTATCCTGCGCTGGTTCTGGTGGAGGATCAATGCCTGGAGCGAGATCACAGCTATGTTCGCCTCGGGGATCATCTCCCTCCTCCTGAAACTGACTCCTGTTGGACCTTTCTTCTTCGCCCCCAGCACTGGGATCTTCCCGGATTGGTCTGAATACATCTTTGTGGTGGTGATCACCACGGGGATCTGGATGGCTGCCACCTTCCTCACCCAGCCCGAATCCAAAGAGGTATTGAGGTCCTTCTACATGAAGATCCAACCCGGAGGCCCGGGATGGGCTAGGGTGATCAGGGAAGCTGAAAAAGACCGACAAAAGATCGTGAACACAGATGAAAAATGGAGTGTCCCTAACGGGATTGCGGCCATGCTTCTCGGCTGTGTCCTGATCTATACCATCATGTTCTCTACCGGGTACTGGATCTATGGAAAATATTTGCCCGCTACCATCCTGACGGTGATTGCGATCGTTTCAGGGGTCCTCCTTGCCAGGGTCTGGAACAAAATGAAAGGAACCATATTATAAATCAATCTGAATTATGAAAGAGAGGATCATTTCCGTGGATATTTTCAGGGGACTCACCATCGCCCTGATGATCCTGGTGAATACCCCGGGGACCTGGGAATTTGTCTACCCCCCTTTGCGCCACGCCGAATGGCACGGTTATACCCCTACGGACCTGGTCTTTCCCTTTTTTCTCTTTATCGTGGGGACCTCCATCGTATTCGCCTATCGCAACAAAGAACCCAATATGGCCACCTACAGGAAGATCTCGGTGCGTACGCTGAAACTCATCGGTCTTGGGCTGTTCCTCGGGGCCTTTACGATCACCCTGCCCTTTATTAAAGAGTTTTCAGAGATTCGTTTTCCGGGGGTGCTCCAGCGGATCGGGGTGGTCTTCTTCTTTGCGGCCATCCTCTTCCTGAATGCCAACTGGAAAGTGCTTCTGGGGATCTGTATGACCATCCTGGTAGGATACTGGATCTGGCTGGGCTTTGTGCCTTTTGACGGGGCCGCTCCTGCCTTTGACAGGGCACCCAATAACTGGGCGAATTACATCGACCTGCAGGTTTTTGGCAGTCATATGTAT
>NZ_JBFGBM010000105.1:0-9238 GCF_041567615.1 Muriicola sp. | reverse complement strand
TGGAGGATGTACAATCCTACAATGTGATCGGGGAGATCAGGGGCAGTTCCAAACCCGAAGAGATCATGGTCGTGGGAGGCCATCTCGATTCCTGGGACCTAGGAGACGGGGCCCATGACGACGGAGCCGGATGTGTTCAGAGCATGGAAGTACTGCGGTTGCTCAAAAAGAGTGGATACAAACCCAAACGGACCATCCGTGTTGTACTCTTTATGAATGAGGAGAATGGGCTCAGAGGAGGAAGGAAATACGCTGCCGAGGCCGATCAGAAAGGAGAGAAGCACGTCTTTGCTCTGGAAAGCGATGCAGGGGGGTTCACCCCCCGGGGATTTGGCTTCGACAGCTCCGACTCGGATTTTGAGAAGATCATGGGATGGAAGGACTTGTTTGAGCCCTACCTGTCCGATCATTTTACCAGAGGCGGGGGTGGTGCAGACATCAGGCCCCTGAAGAAGGAAGGCATGGTACTGGCAGGACTCAGACCTGATTCCCAGCGGTATTTCGCCCATCACCACGCCCAGAATGACACATTTGAACACGTTAACAGGAGAGAACTCGAACTGGGTGCTGCAGCCATGACGAGCCTCCTATACCTGGCAGACAAATACGAACTTGGATCCACCGGCAACTGAGTCGCCCCCCGGGATTGAATTGAAGGGCAGGTCTACTGGCTTTTAGGGGCAGAATCCCTATCTTTGCGGCTCTTAAAATAAAGCCACATGGAAAACGGAATCTACGCTAAATTCAATACTGAAAAAGGAGAGATCCTCGTAAAACTCACACATGAGAAAACCCCCGGTACGGTAGGCAATTTTGTTGCCCTGGCGGAGGGTAAACTCGATAACAAGGCCAGGTCTAAAGGCGAGCCCTATTACGACGGGCTGACCTTTCACCGCGTGATTCCCGATTTCATGATCCAGGGGGGATGCCCTCTGGGTACAGGCACAGGAGACCCCGGATATAAGTTCGACGATGAATTTCATCCAGCTCTAAAGCATGATGCCCCAGGGGTACTCTCCATGGCCAATGCAGGTCCCGGCACCAACGGCAGCCAGTTTTTTATCACGCACACGGCTACCCCATGGCTGGATAACAAGCACACTGTTTTTGGTCATGTAGTCCAGGGACAGGAAGTAGTGGATGCCATAGAGCAGGGGGATACGATGGACTCGGTGGAGATCCAGAGGGTCGGAGAAGCCTGTGAGGCATGGGATGCCCTGGAAGCTTTCCGGTCTTTTGAAAAAACGGGGGAGGAGAGGATTGCCAAACAAAAAGAAAAAGCTGAGGCCGAGATCCAGAAGATCTCAGCCGGATTCGACAAAACGGAAAGCGGACTTCGCTATAAGATCATTCAGAAAGGGAATGGCAAAAAACCCGAGAAAGGTCAGCGCGTATCCGTCCATTACGAAGGTTCCCTCCCCAACGGGCAGATATTCGACTCTTCTTACAAGCGCAAAGAACCTATCACCTTTCAACTGGGTGTAGGACAGGTCATTCCCGGATGGGACGAAGGAATAGGATTGCTGAAGGTAGGGGACAAGGCCCGGTTTGTCATCCCTTCCCACCTGGCCTATGGCAGCGCAGGGGCCGGAGGCGTGATCCCCCCGAATGCCACGCTCATCTTTGACGTGGAGCTGATGGAAGTTCCCTGAAAACCCGAAGAGCCCGAAGAATCAATTCCTGTTGGCCAGTTGTATGGAAAACAGGAGTAGGGCAAGGTTCAAAACGACCAGAAAGCCCATTATTCCAAAAAATACGGTCATAGCTTTTCTTACATAACAGCTATGTCTGCCGTTTACCCTACCTCAGAGTAATAGGATTTATAATTAGCTCTTGCGGGCTGCACTCAACAGCAACAAGACGATGTTGATCGCGATCAAAACTAGCAGGATCCAGAGAAAGGAATACATGGGCGTTGGTTATTAACGGGTTAAGGGGTGTAATGTAATGACGCAGGAAAGCGCCGAATGTTGTGTAGGTAGCGCAGGAAGTTAATAACAAGTTATGAACACCAATAAAAAACCCCGGTTGAACAACCGGGGTTTATAAAAAAAATGAGTGTATTACCTAGTCAATTATTTTCACATTAACGGCGTTCATTCCTTTTTTTCCTTGTTGCAGCTCGAATTCCACAACATCACCCTCGCGTACTTCGTCAATTAAGCCGGAAATGTGTACAAAGTGATCTTCTGATGAACCATCTTCAGTGATAAATCCGTAACCTTTGGAGTCATTGAAGAATTTTACTGTTCCTTTACTCATAATAAAAAAATAAAAAGTTAAGCCACAAAGGTACATGGAATAAATGGATTTCATAAGGATTTATTTTTTATTATGGAAAAACCATTGGTAAGTAGCTGATATCCGGCCTATTAAATCACGGTCCAATCCCAAGTATCCTGTGCCGTTGTACTATTTCATATTAAAAGGGAAAAATTCGGGATGTGACATATATACATGCGTCGGCATCATCGAGAACTTCCCTATTTTTATACTATGGAAAAATCAGAGTTAGAAAGTCTAAGGTATCCCATAGGACATTTTATAAAACCGGCAAGGATCACCCCGCTCCTCCTGAAGGACTGGATCGCACAGATCGAAGCCCTCCCCGTCAATCTCAGGGATCTGGTAATCTCTTTCAGCGATACTCAGCTGGATACCCCTTACCGCCCCGGTGGGTGGACGGTAAGGCAGGTGGTACATCACATCGCAGATAGCCACCATCACAGTTATATACGATTCAAATGGGCTCTCACAGAGGACAGGCCTGTCATCAAACCCTATTTTGAAAAGGAATGGGCCCAACTGACCGATGCGCAATTTGGTCCTATCGACCTGTCCCTGAGCCATCTCGAAGCAGTACATGCCAAACTGGTCTATACGATGAAAGGGTTTACAGAAGCCGACTGGAAAAAGGAGTTCATACATCCCGATAATGGTGCAGTGGTCAGCCTTGAAGAGAATGCAGGCAGATACGCCTGGCATGGCAACCATCATCTGGCCCATATACAGGCACTTGCCGAGCGGATGAACTGGTAGTTCCCGGTATGCCTAGAGAGATCTCCCCAGGAGGTACATGCCCCTTTCTTCCTGGATGGCATTTTCGAATGGTAAAACCTCTTCTCTCAGGATCTCATAGCCCATTTTGAGATAGAATGAGAGGGCCCTGCCTTTTTGCATGGTGGCCAGACAGATATAGCACATCCCTCTTTTTCGGGACTCCGCGTGCAAGGCAGAAAGGACCGCCGGTCCGATACCCCTCCCTGTATGATCCTTTAGAAGGTAGATCTTCTCGAGGAATACGGGTTCAGAAAATACAAGACCTTCTGGATTTTTATTCAGGATGAGTTTGGCGATCCCCACGGTGATTTTCCCGGAGATCACCAGAAAATGAAGATTGTTTTTGTGGGTGAGATCCGTATGAACCACCCGGGGTCTGAAGCTTTTTTCGATGTAGGGAGAAGGGTCCTGTCCGGGCCACAGATGTAAATAATGATCCCTGTAGGCCTGTTCCCCGATTTCACAGTAGAGGTCAAGGGTCTCAGCTCTGACGGCTTCGAGTTGGATGGTCGGTTGTCCCCGATCTTCTAGCTTTCCTTCCATTTTATATTGCATCCGATACTCGGTTTCTGGGCCTCAGACTGAGGTTCCCCGGAGATCAACCTGTCCATCGCTTGTTTCAGGTCGGCGCCTGTTACGGGAATACCATTGCCGGGTCGGGAATCGTCCAGCTGACCCCGATAAACCAGTTCCAGTTGCCTATCAAACAGGTAAAAATCAGGGGTGCAGGCTGCATCGTAAGCTCGTGCAACCTCCTGAGACTCGTCATAGAGATAGGGAAAGGTATATCCTTCTGCCAGGGCATTCTCTTTCATCAAATGAGGGGCATCCTCGGGATAGTTGATCACATCATTGCTGGAAATGGCCACAAAGCCGATTCCCTTTTCCTGATAAGCTTTGCCAAGGCGTGAAAGCGCCGGGTTGACATGCTTGACAAATGGACAATGGTTGCAGATGAACATAACCACCGTTCCCTTTTCGCCCCTGACATTCTCCAGGGTTTTTACGGTTCCGGATACCGTATCGGGGAGTTCAAAATGCGGGGCCCTGGTGCCCAGGGGAAGCATATTGCTTGGAGTTCGTGCCATGAGGGTGATTTTATAGTACAAAAATAACAAGCCTTTGGCAGATTCAGGTATCTTGAAAGGATTTCATGGGGGATTGATGGAGTGAGGTTCATAAAAGCCCTTCAAATCCCAATATCTGAACTTGGTTATCTTTGGAAAGGATACGGACATGATTATCAAAAACGAACAGGTGATAGTTTCTGCATTAGACGAGGCGCGCATTGATTTCTCCACGGAGACCCTGTGGATCCTGAATTTCATATTGGCTTTGATCATGTTTGGCGTAGCCCTGCACATCAGGGTTGATGATTTCAGGGCTCTGATCAGGAATCCTCGACCTGTCCTGGTAGGCGTCCTGTGTCAGTTTCTGGCGTTGCCCCTGGTCACATTCCTGCTGATCCTCTTTTTTCGGCCCGGACCCAGCCTCGCCCTGGGAATGATCCTGGTAGCTGCCTGTCCGGGGGGCAACATCTCCAACTTCATCACCTCTTTTGCCGGAGGGAACAGGGCTCTGTCCGTGGCCCTCACGGCCAATGCAACCCTGTTTGCTATCGTGTTCACTCCGTTGAATCTCAGTTTTTGGGGTTCCCTCTATCCCCCTGCAAATGACCTACTCAGGGAAATTTCCATCGATCCGGCAGAAATGGTCGAGATCGTGGCCCTGATACTCGGGGTACCCCTCCTGGCAGGGGTATGGATGAATGAGCGCTATCCGTCTCTTGCCGGGCGCATGGCCAACTATTTGAAACAGATATCCCTCGCATTTTTTATAGGCCTCATCCTGGTTGTGATCTACAATAACAGGATACAGATTCGCGACTACCTCCATCTGGTCTTCTGGCTGGTCTTGATCCAAAACGCCGTCGCTTTCATCACGGGTTACCTGGCGAGCCGCTTAGCCGGGTTGTCCCAGGGAGATATTCGATGCATCACCATTGAGACCGGGATCCAGAATTCGGGGCTTGGCCTGGTACTGATCTTTACATTTTTTGACGGTTTGGGTGGGATGGCCGTGATCACGGCATTCTGGGGGGTTTGGCACCTTATTTCCGGGTTGCTCCTCGGGAGTTTTTGGGCTTTCAGGCCTGTGAGAGAGGAGGTGAGAGGATGAGGAGGCTCATGTACGATATCACCCGGAGAATTGCCTGTTTTGGTTTGTTTTGCTACTACCGCGACATGAGGTTAAACGGTTACCATAAGGTACCGAAAAACAAGGCGGTGATGTTTTTGGCCAATCATCAGAATGCGCTGATGGATCCTCTGGTCATTGCCGCCTATACCCCCTTCAGGACCTACTTCCTAACCCGGGCTGATGTCTTTGTCAACCCGGTGGTCAATCAGATCTTCCGCTTCCTGAGGATGTTGCCGATCTACCGGATGAGGGACGGGCGGGATACTCTGGGCAAGAATGAAGAGATTTTTCAGGGATGTATCCGTATCCTCCAGGGTGGCGGGCATATCCTCTTGTTCCCTGAGGCCAACCACAATATCATGAGGAAGGTGAGACCACTGAGTAAGGGATTCACCAGGATTCTGTTCGCAGCGCTCGACCGGGATGAAGACCTCGATGTCCTCCTGGTCCCGGTGGGCATCAATTACGAGAATGCCTCGGGTTTTCCGGACAGGGTTGCCTTCTATTTTGACGATCCTGTCTCCTCTCGTGCATACTACGACAAAGATGATATTCCGGGCTCAGTTTCCCGGATAAAACAGGAGGTTTCCGAGGCCCTGCAAAGGAACACCACCCATATTGCCCCTGAGGAGGAATACGCGGATAAGCTGGCGTATCTCGACTCCCTGGGATTCGATTACCTCGACCCTCGAAAGACGCATGCAGCCCTGGAGAATTATCCCGGGCAAAAAGATTCAGAGAACCGAAAGACCGGGAATCCCCTGCGTCTGTTCCTGAAATGGACCTTTTACTTGATCAATGCCCCGACCATCCTCGTGTGGAGGGTTTTTCTCAAGCCCCGGATACTCGAAGAAGAATTCATCAGCACCTTCAGATTTGCCTATGCGGTCGTCATCCAGCCGATTTTCTATATCCTTTTTTGGTGGCTATGTTATACAAAGGTGAACGCCCTCTGGGCCAGCTCAATAGTCATCTTACATTTCCTCCTGAGCCTGCTCTACGTTAAAACGGGAAGCTCCCGAAAGGGGTGACCTTATCGGGCAGCTCCCATCGAATCACATCATATCCCCGAAGAAAATCGCATTCATCAGGAGTTTGTTGGTCCCGTACCAGAATGCCCGGAAGTTGGTGTTATCCGTAAAAAGTATGACCTTTCCTTTCCCCATACTGCTTACCTTAAACGGGGTACTGTTGGAGATCAGGGCCGCATTCTCTTCAGAGATATACCCGCTCAGCAAAGGGGAGGGTGTATACTGTATCGGGTTGTTATAACTGTCCTTTTCCGGTTCCAGGTAAATGTTGGTGTTCCTGAACAAGGCAAGGGTATTGTTCTTATACCCGAAGTTGATGGGGTGGGAGCGGTCTATCCTGGCTTCAAAAATAGCCCCACCGGTCACCTGGGCGCCCCGGAAATCTTGACGTTTCCCGAAGGTAACGTTCTTTGCCACGAGGCTGTCCTTTTTAAAGTTGAGGTCGAGGAATTCATTCTTGTCAAACCAATTGGCCGTGTTGCGATACCCGATGAGGGTCCCGCCGGCCTTGACCCATTCCTTGAGTTTCTCAGTACTCGATTTATTGAGGCCTGCACTTCCCCAGGTCCCCGGGATGATGATATCGGTATACGAACTCAGGTCGGCCCTGCCGAGGTACTCCGTATCAATTTTTGTCAGGGTGATCTGGTATCGCGTGTCGAAGAGATGCCAGATTTCCCCCGCATCGTAGGAGCGTATCCCCTCACCTACAATGAGGGCGACCTTTTGTTTCTTCACCGGTTCAAAATCTCCACTGCCCAGGTCGATTCCCTGGGTCTGACCCGTATTTACCGCAGTGATCCTGATGTGGCTGTCCTTCGCAACACCTGTGAGGAACTCGTACAATTCTCGCTTGCCGAGTACCTGATTCTGTACGGGGATCATGACCGTGCCGTAGTCGTAATTGACCCCATTCATGCTGAAGGGGTACTGTGCCACCTTGGCTCTCAATCCTTTTTCCAGGATCTGGTTCAGGGCTTTGGGAGTATAATATTCATGCCATTCGAACAAATAGGCGTATGGGCTTTCTCCACTTACGGATCCTGGGAGCTCCTTCAATTCTCCTATACGGGGTCCGGCATTGGACAGGGAGGTGAGTTCTGCGTAGTCGAGATTAAAGGCCAGGGGGAAGGTCCAGGCCGAAATGTCGTAAAACAGACTGTCTGTGAAGGTGGTTCTTTTTTCGAACATGGCCCTGATGAGCCGGTGGTTCTTCTGTTCGAGAGGCACCACGTAGCTGTTACCTTTCTTATAACGTTTGCCTCCCAGGGTAATGTCCTGTCCCAGTTCGTGGATATCTATATTCTGGCGTTCCAGGATCTCTGCCAGGTGCCAGGCTTTCGCCCCGTCCTTCTCATCTCCGAATAGGAAGGCTTTGGTCTTGCTTCTGCCTGCTTCAGACCTGAGATCCCTGTAGAAATCGCGCTGGTAGTTCAATAATTTTGTCCTCATCTTCTGGGCAGCCTCTACCGTGGAAAGGGCGGTGGTAAACTGGTTGCGGATCGTAAAGGGAAAGGTCAGCACGCCGTTCTCACTTTCCTGAATGTGGCCTCTGGAGCTGGCCTGTTCAAAGAGGATGCCGATACTTCCCACCACATCCGGGAAGGTCGATCCTTTTCCGTAATAGTAGTCGTCGTAATTCTCCTCTGAATAATAAAGGGAACCTATCTTATCAAGGGCTTGGGCATGGTAGGTGCCTATCTCAGCCGTGAGTTCCTGGTTGAGCTTGGGGGTGAGGGGGTGAACCCTGGTCGGCTCACCGGGCTGGTAGAAAAAGGTAGAATTGGTACCCATCTCATGGTGGTCCGTCAGAATGTTGGGCAGCCAGCGGTGGAAGGTTTTGATCCGTGCTCTGCTTTCCGGAAGCTGTACAGGCAGCCAGTCGCGGTTGATGTCGAACCAGTAGTGGTTGGTGCGCCCGCCGGGCCATACCTCGTGGTATTCCCGGTCATTGTTGTCTGCAGTGAGATTCATATTCCGGTTGGTGTTGGCCCAGTACGCAAATCGCTGTAAGCCGTCTGGATTGTATGATGGATCCATTAAAATGACAGAATTCTTCAGCATCTCATCTATTTCAGGTCCTTGTGCCGCAGCCAGGTAATAGGCGTATGCCAGACCCGCATTGGCTCCGCTGGGCTCGTTTCCGTGTACAGAAAAGCCCTGGTAAACCACGATGGGCATATTCTCCACATTGGTATTGCTGCCTCCGGCCTCACTCAGGGCCAGATGCTGCTGCCTGATCTCCTCCAACCTTCCGTGATTCTCCGGGGAGGTCACGGTAAGCAACAATATGGGTCGCCCTTCAAAGGTAGTGCCCCTGTTCTCAATGGTGATCCGGTCGCTGGCCTCGGCCAGAGCCTGCATGTAGAACATGAGTTTGTCATGCGTCACATGCCATTCGCCCACTTCATGCCCAATGATATCAATAGGTTTTGGGATAGAGGGGTCATAAGTCAATTGCTGAGGCAGGTAGTAGTCCAAAGAAAGATCGTCCTGGGCAGAGAGAAAACAAGTAAAAATAAGTCCGATGAGGAGTAGTGCTTTTTTCATTCGAATGGTTTTTATACGGTCGCAAAAGGTACTCATTAGAAGGACAGGCCGCAACTACCCAAAGGGTTAAAGATTCCTTAAAAACACAAAAAAAGGACCTCTTGTAAGAGAGGTCCTTGGTGCATTTCAGGAAAGTGAACCGATATCAAATATCATCAAAGTCCACATCGGTAAAACTGTCGAGGGTCTGGTTTCCATCCCCGCTCTCTGTTTCTTCCTTCTTGAAGTCCTTTTGATGGCGCTCAGAGATAACCTCCTGACCTTTTTCGGTGATGATGTAATCCATCATCTCTTCCATGTTTTCCCTAAAAGCCTGGAAATCCTCTTTGTACAAATAGATCTTGTGTTTCTTGTAGTGGAAAGAACCGTCGTCGTGAGTAAATTTTTTACTTTCTGTA
>NZ_JBFGBM010000104.1:0-9305 GCF_041567615.1 Muriicola sp. | reverse complement strand
CTCATCATAGAAGGGGATATTCCGGAGATGGTTATATAGACTTCTCAATTACCAGAGTTTACAACTTTATCCAATATTTTAACAACAATTATTGCCGGTTTTTTTCGTTCTATTATTATTTTAGGAGCCCTTTGAAAATGAAAGAACTAATCCTAATCTTAACCCCAAGTAGCTATGGACACAAAGACTAATCAGGCGCCCTCCGAAGAAAAGGTACAAGTCTACAGGAACGATTTCTTTCACGGCGTTTTACAACTGGCAAAAAAGTTGTTCATGTTCTGATACCGGAACATGAGAGAAGAAAGGAGTAAAATCACAGGTTTTACTCCTTTTTTTATTAGTTTTCGGCTCATTCGCCTGAGTTGTGGAACTGGTCATGAAGCGTTGTACCCCGGAAGACCTGGAAGATCTTGTAGAGATCTCCCGAAAGACATTTTCAGACGCGTTCGAAGCCGTGAACGACCCTGAGGATTTTCAAAACTATCTCAACACGGCACTTTCTTCAAAGGTTCTATTGAATGAATTGCAAAGCCCCTTATCCCATTTTTATTTTGTGTACAGTGAAGAGATGATCGTAGGTTTCTTCAAATACAATGAAGGAGAGGCACAAACAGACCTGAAGGATCCTCAGGCCATAGAACTGGAACGCATTTACGTCCTAACCGAATACCAGAATAAGGGCCTCGGCAGACGGATGATAAATGAGGTGATCCAAAAGGCGAGCGAAATGGGGAAACGATATATCTGGCTTGGGGTTTGGGAGGAGAATCCGGGTGCCATCGCCTTCTACGAAAGCCTTGGTTTTGAAAAGTTCGGGAAACACCCCTATTATATTGGGAAGGACAAGCAAATGGACTGGTTAATGAAACTGCAATTGCCTACCTTGTAAAATCAAATTTTAGATATGAGAACACTTTGGCTTCTATTGCTTGTTCTTTTGCCGAGTACTTCTTCAAAGGCACAGGGAGAATACTATTTTCCAGACAGAAATGCTGTTTGGACGACCCGCTCTCCGGAGAAAATGAATATGGATGCTACTGCCGTCAACGATGCCGTAAAATTTGCCATGAACAATGAATACTCGGGATCCAGGGACCTGAGAATTGCGATCCTTAAAGGTTTCGAAAGAGAGCCTTTCCACGAGATCCTGGGGCCCACCAAAAAGAGGGGCGGACCGGCCGGGATGATCCTGAAAAATGGATACCTCGTCACATCCTGGGGGGATATCGGGAGAGTAGACATGACTTTCAGTGTCACGAAAAGCTTCCTCTCCACAGTTGCGGGCCTCGCAGATGACAGGCAATTGATCGCATCCACATCTGACAAAGTAGACACCTATATCTGGGACGGTACTTTTGGCGGGGAACACAACGCCAAGATCACCTGGGAGCATTTACTGCAGCAAACCTCCGACTGGTCTGGGGAACTCTGGGGTGGACTCGACTGGGCAGACCGGCCTCCGAGGGAAGGGGATCTTGACGACTGGAAATTCAGGAAACTCAATGAACCCGGAACCGTAATGGAGTACAACGATGTCCGCGTAAACCTGCTGGCCTATTGCCTTACCCATGTCTGGCGCAAAGCCCTGCCGGCAGTGCTCAAAGAGGAAGTGATGGACCCTGTAGGGGCGAGTTCTACCTGGAGGTGGTTTGGATATGAGAATGCCTGGACCGAGGTAGACGGGGTTGAGGTGAAATCCGTTACTGGCGGAGGGCACAGCGGAGGTGGGATCTTTATCAACACCCTCGATATGGCACGCTTCGGACTGTTATTCCTCAACAAGGGAAAATGGGGTAAGGATCAGGTCATCAGCGAGGCCTGGATCCAAAAAGCCACAACCCCTTCAACTCCCAATCCGAATTACGGGTATCTCTGGTGGATTAACACTAAGGGAGATAGGCACTGGGAAGGATGGTCAGAGGATCTATTCTACGCTGCCGGTTTTGGGGGAAATTTTATAGTAGTCGACAGGGAACACGACCTGGTAGTAGTTACACGATGGCTTGAACCCTCCCGCATGGGCGAATTCATGGCCATCCTGCGCAAGGCCCTATGATCAGATCACATTGAGGATCTCCGCAGCCTCGAGGAGGGTGTCATCGGTCTTTGCGAAACAGAAGCGAAGGTGTTTCTGGTCCAGATTTCCCAGATTGAAGACAGAAACGGGTATACTGGCGATCCCTCTTTCCTCTATGAGTCGCCTGGAAAAATCCACATCCCCTTCCGCGGTGATCCGGGAATAGTCCAGCAACTGAAAATAGGTGCCTTTACTCGGGGTAAAAGAGAAGCGCGAAGGACGAATCGCCTCGAGAAACATATCCCGTTTCTTCTGGAAAAGTTCGGGCAGACCCAAATAGTGGTCCGGTTCCGCCAGGTATTCGGCCAGGGCCCTTTGGATAGGGTGGTTGATGGCGTATACATTGAACTCATGAACCTTGCGGAATTCCTTCATCAAAGGTGCCGGGGCGACACAGTAGCCCATCTTCCAGCCGGTTACATGAAAAGTCTTCCCGAAGGAGGCCATGACAAAACTGCGCTCGGCGAGCCCGGGGTATCTGGATACACTCCGGTGTACTTCCCCGTCAAAGACCATGTGTTCATAGACCTCATCGCTCAAGACCATGATGTCAGTGTTTTTAAGGGATTCCGAAAGTTCTTCCAAGTCATTTTCAGAGAGGATGTTCCCGGTGGGGTTGTGGGGGGAGTTGATGATGACCAGGCGGGTCTTCCCGGTGATAGCAGCCCTGAATTCGTTCCAGTCGATCCGGTATTCCTTTCCTTTCATTTGAAGGGGCACGACACTCCCTCCGTTAAGCTCAATGGCGGGCTCATAACAGTCGTACGCAGGTTTGAACACGATCACCTCATCTCCTTTGTGAACCACCGAAGTGATGGCTGTAAATATCCCCTGGGTGGCTCCGGCTACCATGGTGATCTCCTTATCCGGATCATATGCCTTGCCATAGAGGTGCTTTATCTTCTCGCAGATGACCTCTCTCAGGGAATAGATACCCTCCATAGGGGCGTATTGATTGTATCCGGCCTTCATGGCCTTCGACACCAGGTCCAGCAGTTTGGGGTCGGCCCCGAAATTCGGGAACCCCTGACTCAGGTTGAGAGCCTGATGCCGGTGTGCCCATTTTCCGACCACGGTAAAAATGGAGGATTGCAGTTCGGGGAGTTTGGAAGGAAGGTGTTCGATCAAGGGAAGGGATTTAGAATTCTTATTAAAGATAGTAAAATGGGTGCTGGCACGAGGCCATAAAAAACCCCTGCCTTTGCGGACAGGGGAGTATTGCACTAGTCTTTTTTTTATCCCTTGACAGATGCGCTCAGGTACTCTCTGTTCATCCTGGCGATGTTCTCCAGGGAGATCCCTTTGGGGCATTCCACTTCGCAGGCACCTGTATTGGTACAGTTGCCGAAGCCTTCAAGATCCATCTGCCTCACCATATTTAGTACCCGGTCTGCAGCTTCAACCCTACCCTGGGGTAGAAGCGCAAACTGTGATACCTTGGCCGAGGTGAACAGCATGGCACTCGCATTTTTACAGGCAGCCACACAGGCACCGCAACCGATACAGGTGGCGGCATTGAAGGAAAGGTCTGCTTTTTCTTTTTCAATCGGAATGGCGTTCGCATCTACAGTATTCCCGGAGGTATTCACAGAGATATAACCTCCCGCCTGCTGTATTCTGTCGAAAGCAGAACGGTCTATGATCAAATCTTTGACGACCGGGAAAGCCTTGGCCCTGAAGGGTTCTATGGTGATGGTATCACCATCCTTGAAACTGCGCATATGCAGCTGGCAGGCAGTGATACGGGTGTCCGGTCCGTGGGGCCGTCCGTTGATCTGGAGAGAACAGGTTCCGCAGATCCCTTCCCTGCAGTCGTGGTCGAATTCAACCGGTTCTTCGCCTTTAGAGATCAGCTCTTCATTGAGGATGTCGAGCATTTCCAGAAAGGACATGTCCCCTTCAATCCCGTCGAGGGTATAATCGACCATTTTTCCTTTGGAGGAGGCGTCTTTCTGGCGCCATATCTTCAAATATATTTTCATAGCAATTTATTTGTATGATCGTGTCTTCAGTTCAATATTCTCATATACCAGTTCTTCTTTGTGAAGTTTGGCATCTTTGGGCTCGCCCTTGTATTCCCAGGCGGCCACATATTTGTAATTTTTATCGTCTCTCAAGGCCTCACCTTCCGGGGTCTGGTACTCTTCCCTGAAGTGTCCGCCACAGGACTCGTTGCGCTCGAGGGCGTCTTTGGCAAAGAGTTCACCGATCTCCAGGAAATCAGCTACCCTGCCCGCCTTCTCCAATTCCTGGTTCTTGGAATCCGCAGTGCCGGTCACTTTGACGTTTTCCCAGAAATCAGCACGCAGCTCGGCGATCTCTTTTATGGCTTCTTTCAGGCCCTTCTCGTTCCGGCTCATCCCGCATTTGTCCCACATGATCTTCCCGAGTTTCTTGTGGTAATAATCCACGGAATGCTTGCCTTTTCCAGACATGAGTTTCTCTAGCCTATCCCTGACGTCCTTTTCGGCCTTGTCGAATTCCGGGCTGTCTGTCGGGATCTTTCCTGTCCTGATATCGTTGGACAGGTAGTCTCCGATGGTGTAGGGCAGGACAAAATATCCGTCTGCCAGACCCTGCATCAGGGCAGAAGCCCCGAGGCGGTTGGCACCGTGGTCGCTGAAGTTGGATTCTCCGATGGAATAACACCCGGGCACGGTGGTCATCAGGTTGTAATCTACCCAGAGTCCGCCCATCGTATAGTGCACGGCCGGATAGATCATCATAGGGGTCTTGTAGGGATTCTGGTCTACGATCTTTTCGTACATCTGGAAGAGGTTCCCGTATTTGGCTTCGATCACTTCTTCTCCCAGCTTTCTGACCGTTTCCTCATCGGGATCCTGTATCCCTGAAGTATAGGCTTTCTCCGTTCCGTATCGTTTGATAGCCGATGCAAAATCGAGGTATACAGCCTCTCCTGTTTTGTTCACTCCAAATCCGGCATCACACCTTTCTTTGGCAGCGCGGGATGCCACATCCCTGGGGACCAGGTTTCCAAATGCAGGATATCGTCTTTCCAGGTAGTAATCCCTGTCTTCCTCGGCAAGTTCGGTAGGCTTCAATTTCCCTTCCCGAATGGCTTTTGCATCTTCGAGTTTTTTAGGCACCCAGATCCGTCCGTCATTCCTGAGCGACTCAGACATGAGCGTGAGCTTAGACTGATGATCTCCTGAAACCGGGATGCAGGTTGGGTGTATCTGGGTAAAGCACGGATTGGCGAAGAAGGCACCTCTTCTGTGGGTCCTCCAGGCCGCCATTACGTTGGCTCCCATACAATAAGTAGAGAGGAAGAACAGGTTTCCATATCCTCCCGAGGCGATGACCACGGCGTGGGCAGAGTGTCTCTCAATCTCACCTGTGACTAGGTCTCGGGCAATGATCCCTCTTGCTTTTCCATCGATCACGACCAAATCCAGCATTTCGTGACGGGTGTAGGACCTGATCTTTCCACGTTGGATCTGGCGATTCATAGCTGCATAGGCACCCAGCAGGAGTTGCTGCCCGGTCTGACCTTTGGCGTAGAAGGTACGGGATACCAGGACCCCTCCGAAGGATCGGTTGTCCAAAAGCCCACCGTATTCACGAGCAAAAGGCACCCCCTGTGCCACACACTGATCGATGATATTTCCGGAGACTTCGGCAAGACGGTAGACGTTGGCTTCCCGGGATCGGTAATCCCCACCTTTGATGGTATCGTAAAAGAGGCGGTAGTCACTGTCCCCGTCTCCCTGGTAATTCTTGGATGCATTCACACCCCCCTGGGCTGCGATGGAGTGGGCCCTCCGTGGGGAGTCCTGGTAACAGAAGGTCTTGACGTTATACCCCAGTTCGGCAAGGGTCGCAGAAGCAGATCCTCCGGCCAAACCTGTCCCTACGACGATGACGTCGATATTCCTTTTGTTGGCGGGGTTTACCAGGTTGATCTCGTTCTTATGTTTGGTCCATTTCTCGGCCAGAGGCCCTTTTGGAACTTTTGAGTCTAGAATGCCCATATGTTAGTGTATTATCGGATTAAAATGGTGATAGATGGCGATAAAGGCAAAACCCAGGGGGATTGCCACGGCATATATCTTGGTGAAATTGACAATGGATGGGGTATACTTGTTGTTGACCCCCATGGTCTGGAAGGATGAGGCGAAACCGTGCCACAGATGTAGTGAAAGGAGCCCGAAGGAAATCACGTAGATGAGCGTTCGCCAGAAAGGGGCAAACTTTTCAACGGTCTCTGCGTAATACCGCGTGGGGTCTTCTGGATTTGATTCCACGTATTTGTAAGCCATTTCGTGTATCCAGAAATCGTAAAAATGCAGGCCCAGAAAAGCCAGGATCACCGCTCCTGAAATGATCATGTTTCTCGATACCCAGGGAGCATTTGCTCCTCCCTTGAATTGTACGTATTTGACCCCCCTTGCCCTGTTGTTTTGGATCTCCAGCACAAACCCCATCACGAAATGGATAACGACTCCTGCGATCAGGATGGGCTGCATGATAAATTGCACAATGACATTGTATCCCATGAAATGGGACAATTCATTAAAAGTTTCCGGAGAAATCACTGAAGTAAAGTTGATTGTGAAATGCAAGGCCAGGAATAAGACCAAAAAAAGGCCAGAAAGGGCCATCACCACTTTTCTGGCTATGGATGATTGTATGATTTTACTCATTACAGTTAATGTTTAGGGTCACAAATTTACGGCAGAACCCCCGCAATAGCAAACGAAATAGGCCAATACTTACCGTGTGTTGAGCTAATTTTCACAGGTGTTTAACCCTGTTGAATCCATGGGGCTAAAAGAGGCGATTTTTCCCATGGAAAATTCAACAAAATTTCGTCTTCCCTTAAGAAGGCTTTAAGGATTCTTTCGAACTACTCTATGACCACAGGGGTCCTTACCTCTTTTCCGTTCCCGCTGAGCACCAATTCATAAGAACCTTTGGGCAGATAGGTCTTGCCGTCATCGGCCGTTTTGAGTTCTACCTTGTTCTTAGACAGGTAGGCGAGCTTCCCAGCTTTGGTAAAAGCCACGTCATAGGACAGGATGTTAAAGCCCTGGTCTGCCTGCATCTCAAAACCGCTTACCTCGATCCCGTCCAGGGTCTGGATCTTTGCCGTGTAGGTCCTTTTCTTTTTGGAGTAGAATACGATATCGATTCCCGGGGTGTTCGGTTCAGACCAGTTGCTCCAGGAACTGCCCCAACGGCTCGAATGTTTGATCGCCGGGATATCGAATACAAAGAGTTCCTCCCCGAGTTTTTCCTCCGTCATTAGCTGAAGGTGGGCGATATCTGCCTTGTAGATACTCCTTCCGTGTGTTCCTGCCAGCAGGTGTTTCTCTTCGGGTTGTATCACCAGGTCGTGCACGGCGACATTTGGGATCCCGTTCTGGAACAATGCCCAGGAATCACCGCGGTCAAAGGAAAGATAGAGACCGTTATCCGTTCCCACAAATAACAGGTTCTCATTTACCGGATCTTCCAGGATCACATTCACAGGGGATGCGGGTAGTCCTGATCCTATGTTCTTCCAGGTCTTACCCAGGTCCTCACTGAGGTAGACGTACGGAGTAAAGTCGTCCCATCGGTATCCGTTCAGGGAAGCGTATACGCGTTCCTTCTTGTGTTTAGAAGCGGCCACCCGACTTACCCAGAGGTCTTTTGGGAACTGTCCTGAGATCAACTCCCAGTTGCCTCCCCCATTGTCGGACCTGTAGATAAGCCCGTCGTCACTACCCGTGTACAGCAAGCCGAATTTCATAGGGGATTCAGAAATCGTGGTGATGGTGCCGTAAGCCACATTCCCTTCTTTCCCTCCCTTGGTGAGATCGGCTGAGATCGCTTCCCAGTCGTCTCCCCGGTTGAGAGAACGATGCAGTTTGTTCCCTCCGAAATAAACGATATCCTGGTTGTGGGAGGAAAGCAGGATGGGGGTCTGCCAGTTAAAGCGATAGGGTTTTTCTCCCAGTTCGTGCTTGGGCTGTATGTTCTGCCTGTTCCCGGAAGACAGATCCAGGCGGTAATAGTTCCCGAACTGGAACCCGGTATACACGATGTTCGGATCCCTTCTGTCTATCTGTACCTGCATCCCGTCCCCACCCATAATGGATTTCCAGGGATAGTCTCCTGTCTGATGCCATCGACTGTTCTCCTCAGCATTGTGCGGCCCCTTCCATACCCCGTTGTCCTGCAGGCCTCCATAGACGTTGTAAGGTTTCTGGTGATCGATATTGATAGCGTAGAACTGGCCCACTTCGGGGGAGTTGTTTTTGATCCAATGAGCCCCATCATCATAGGAAATATTGACCCCTCCGTCATTCCCGTTGATCAGATGTCCGGGTCTTACCGGGTTGACCCAAAGGGCGTGGTGGTCTGAATGCACATTGTCCCCATCTATGGCTTTATAGGTCTTACCCCCGTCCTCAGATGCGATTAGCGGAACCCCGGCCAGGTAGATCTTTTCGGGGTTGTTCCTGTCTACCCGGATCTGGGCAAAGTAATACCCGTAGCTGTAGAACAGGTTATCTATATAATCCTCATTCTGTTTCTTCCAGGTACGGCCCCCGTCGTCACTTCGATAAACCTCCGCCCCGATCACCGGTGTATCGAACAGGAGCGAATTGGCGTCCTCCAGGTAGGTTGCCAGATCTGCGGGTTTGACCGCCCCGCTTTTTATCATCCCCTTTACGTTTTCTGCCTTGTATTTTTCCTGGAAACCGTTCTCTTTCAGGAAGTCGTTGAGTTCCTCATTTTTGAGATCAAGGAATTGCTGCACACTCATTTGCTTGAAGTCGTCCTTGGTAAGGCCTTCCTCCTTTTCCTCGCCCTTCTCTTTTTTCTCCCTGCGGTACTGGTTGTCGTGTACGGCATAGACGAGATTATTGTCAAAGACCGCCAGGCCGATACGCCCTACCCCGTCTCCGGTCGGGAAACCGGTGTTTGGGCCGGTGACAGGCCTCCAGGTATTCCCACCATCTGTGCTTTTATAGATGCCGGAACCTTTCCCATTACCTTTAAAATTCCAGGCTTTCCTGTCCTTGTCCCAGGCCGCCGCATATTGAATATTGAAGTCGACCGGCGAGACGGCAAGGTCGATAATCCCAGTCTCATCATTGACAAAAAGGGTCCTTTTCCAGGTCTTCCCTCCATCTGTGGTCTTGTACACCCCTCTTTCCGTATTTTCTGAATAAAGATGTCCCGTGACGCCTACCACCACTTCATTCATATTGTCCGG
>NZ_JBFGBM010000103.1:0-9369 GCF_041567615.1 Muriicola sp. | reverse complement strand
TTCACGTGAGTTATATAGATGCTGAACAGGAAATCGATCTGGGATTTGATACCGAGGAGTACCTGCCTGCAGGATTTGATCCTCACCGATTTTTTTTCGATATACATTCCATCGAATATATCGAAGATGAAGAGTTGTTCGATATCGATCTAGCCATCATTATTCAGGTGCCGACATCCGGAATTATGCTCGCCTACGACAGGGAGCCCGGTGAAGGTTTTTGAATCCTGAATTAGAAAATTTCGTAGATCCCTGGGAAAGGTAATTCCCGGGGATTTTTTTTAGAATAACAAGGGTAATATAAACTGGAACATCAGCACCAGCAGGACCACGGAGATCAAATTCAGTATGACACCCGCTCTGGCCATCTGGTGTACCTCTATGTAGCCGCTGGCAAAGACGATCGCATTGGGAGGGGTGGCCATGGGGAGCATAAAGGCACAGCTACTGGCAATGGTGACCGGGATGAGCAGGTGCAGCATGGGAATGTCCAGTCCGATAGCGATACCTGCCACCACGGGAGCCAGAACGGCGACCAGGGCTACATTGCTCATGAGCTCCGTCATGAACAGCATCAGCAGGATCAGGAGGGAAGCTGTGATTAGGATCTGGAAGTCACCGTTGGCGATGGCGCCTGAGACCACATCTACAAGCCCGCTGCTAGACATACCGTTGGCCAGGGCCAAACCTCCCCCGAACAGGATCAGAATTCCCCACGCCAACTTGTGGGTGTCCCCCCAGGTGATGATAAAGTCATTTTTCCTCAAATTATAGGGCAAGGCGAAAAGGGAAATAGCTCCGATCATAGAGATGATAGTATCAGAAAGCCCCAGGGCCGGGAAAATACTGTTGATCACGGTCCGGAAAACCCACAGAAAGACAGTTACCCCAAAAATGGCCAGGACCATTTTTTCCTTCCCTGAAATAGGCCCCAGCTTTTTGAGTTCCTCCTGAATCACCTGGCGTGAGGCCGTGAACTGCAACTGCCGGTTCGGGAACATCCATTTTACCAGTACCCAGTAGCAGATCAGGAGCAAGATGACGGAAAAGGGCAGGCCAAAGGTCATCCATTTCAGGAAGGAGATCTCGATCTGGTACTGGTTCTCCAGAAGGCCGATCAAAACGGAGTTCGGAGGGGTGCCGATTACGGTGGCGATCCCCCCGGCATTGGCTGAAAATGCGATCCCAAGCATCACGCTAAGGGCAAAATTCCGGTCGTCCTTCGTAAAACCGTCTTCATCGTGAATCAAAAGGCGGATCACGGACATAGCGATAGGGAGCATCACCACGGTACTGGCCGTATTGCTGATCCACATGCTCAGGGTGGCCGTAGCGATCATAAAGCCCAGTACTACTTTGTTAGGGGTGGTCCCTGTGATCCGAATGATGGTAAGGGCGATCCGTTTATGGAGATTCACCTTCTCCAGGGCGAGAGCGAGTACAAAGCCCCCGAAGAACAGGAAAATGATCGGGCTCCCGTAGTTGGCTCCCACCTCGGTGATGTCCATCACATCAAGGCTTGGAAAAAGAACAAGAGGCAGAAGGGCGGTGACCGAAATTGAGACCGCTTCTGTGATCCACCAGACCACCATCCAAAGGGCCGTAGCGATCACGGCATTGGCGTATTCCATGCCGGGCAACAGGTCCGGAAGGTTGATCAGGATGAAGAACAGGGTCGGTCCCAGGAAGAGGCCGATCTTCTTACTCCAGGGCATAGGGTGTAATTTTGGCCTAATCTATAGGTTATTTTTCAGTTGGGAAAATAAAAAAGGGAGCGAACCGCTCCCTTTTCCGAACATGGCAACCAACCCTTTACGGAGTGAGATCAATGATCGACAGATCACTGTCACAGGCTCCGTAGAAGATCTTTATTTCGTTTTCGACGTCGTATCCCGCAATAAAGTAGAGCACGTTGTCCTTCAGGACGAATTCAGGCAGGTAATTTCCGTTGTACCTCACCTGGGCGGTTTGCACCCCTTCTGTGCTGAATTTTCTCAGGTAATCATCTGTGGAGACCACAAAGGAATTTCCAAGCGATATCAAAGCCTGTATGTTTGAGGTTCCCTCGTAGAAGTCCTTTTTAATGGTATTTCCTGCGCTATCCGTAACACGCAATTCTCCGTTGGCGTACATGGCCAGGTTGCCGTTGGAGAGTTCTGCCAGGTGATAGCTTCCATTAAAGCTATTGCAGTCTGAGACGGCTCCGGTTAGAGAGGAGTCCTCATAGATCACATGTCCTGTCACATTCAGGTCGCCATCCATAAATACAAGCAGGGGTTTGTAGTTCGACACATAGGGCAGGGTGGTGTTTTTATTGAAAACGGCCCCGTAGGCCACATAACCCCCGTCTACCGCGATCATGTCGCCTATCATGGAATCGGCCGGCCCAAAGGCATTCAGGGTTACCGCGTAGGCGTCTCCGCTGCTGTTCCTTTTTTCCACGGCGGTCTTATAGATCCCACCGTCTGCCTGGGTCCCAAAATAAAAGTAATCTGACCCAGAGGGAAGTTGTCCGTAACTGTGTTTCGTCGCACTGCTGATGGCATTCAGCAGGGTCCATACCCCGGTGTAATTCACCTCCTGCGTTCCGTAGAGGTTACCGAGAGTCCTGGAGAAAACAAAATTCATTTTCCCGCTCGGGTAGAAATTGACAAAACCGCTACCCGAATTATAGGGCTTATCTGCGATATAATTGGATGCATACTGAAATTCCCCGTCGAATTCCCGGTAGTAAAATTTGGATCCTCCCCCGCCTGCATTATCCTGAAAGAGCTCCAGGGTATAGATGTTTCCGGTGATGGGATGAATCCCGGCCTCAAGAGGCAATCCGGTATATCCATCCGGGATCTCAGGGAAAAGGTAAGAGGCCTCAACGACCAGTACGGTAACCGATTTTGACTGGCTACTGGTATCTTCCCCGTTAGATACAGTCAGGGTGATCTCATAAGTTCCTCCTTCTTCAAAACTGACCGAGGGATTTTCCAGCTCGCTGCTGGTACCGTTGCCAAAATCGAAGGAAAAGGAGGTGGCCCCTTCAGAACAGTTGCTGATGGATAGCACTTCGCCTACGCTGAGGGTCGCGGTGCTCAACTCAAAACAGGCTTTCAGGGATACCTCATCATCGGGGTTGTCATCGATCAGGGTAAGGCCGTCCTTAGAACAGCCGAAAAGAAATATAAGGCCCAGGCCTAAGAGGTAGATTTTTTTCATAAACACAGAATTGGGGTTCCATGTTTATAAAACGACAGAGCGCCTTGCTTATTTAAAAAATTAACAGGTTTTCGATGAGATGCACAGGGTATAACCCTTTGATAATAAATAATTTAGACAATTTTAAAATGTCGTTTGTCGAAAAGGGCCCTACAGCAGGGTACAGAGGAGGTTTTCCCCCTCTTTCACCACTTTAATCAGGCCGTGTGCATTTAATCCTTTCATCCCCTTGTCCCAGGCCTTGTTACTCAAGCCGGCCTTCTCCTTCAGGACAGGAAGGGAAATGGGATTTTCCTGTTTTAAAAGGCCCAGAATGGCCTTTTCATTCTCGCTGAGGTCGGGTAACTTCTTTTCGGGCCTCATCTGCGGGAAGAAGAGTACTTCCTGTATGGAGGCATTGTTCGTCATCAACATCACCAGCCGGTCTATCCCGATTCCGATCCCCGACGTTGGGGGCATCCCGTATTCCAGGGCCCGAAGAAAATCCTGATCGATGAACATGGCCTCATCATCCCCCTTTTCGGAAAGTTTTAATTGCTCCTCAAAACGCTCCCGCTGATCTATGGGATCATTCAACTCAGAATAGGCATTGGCGATCTCCTTCCCGTTCACCATAAGCTCGAATCGCTCGGTGAGTTCGGGGTAGGTGCGGTGTTCCTTGGTAAGCGGACTCATCTCTTTGGGATAGTCGATAATAAAGGTGGGCTGTATGTAGTGCATCTCGCATTTCTCTCCGAAGATCTCATCGATGAGCTTGCCTTTTCCCATACTGTCATCGATCTCGATATCGAGGTTTTGAGCGACTACCCGGATCTCTTCCTCGCTCATCCCGCGCAGGTCATAGCCCGTGTGTTCCTGGATAGCGGTAAGCAGAGGAACCCGGGGATAGGGCGCCTTAAAGTCGATCTCCCTTTTCCCCACTTTCACTTTGGTACTGCCATGGGCGTCCACAGCTACTTTTTCAAGCAGGCGTTCCGTAGTCTCCATCATCCAGTGGTAGTCCTTGTAGGCCACATAGAGCTCCATGACGGTAAACTCAGGGTTGTGGGTGCGGTCCATGCCCTCATTCCTGAAGTCTTTGGAAAACTCGTATACCCCTTCGAATCCGCCCACGATCAACCGCTTCAGGTAAAGTTCATTGGCAATCCGGAGGTAGAGCGGAATGTTCAGGGCATTGTGGTGGGTCACAAAAGGCCTGGCTGCCGCTCCCCCGGGGATGGGCTGAAGGATAGGAGTTTCTACTTCCAGATAGCCCATATCGTTAAAGAATTCCCTGATGCTGTTGGTGATCTTTGTCCTCTTGACAAAGGTGTCCTTGACCCTGGGGTTGACCACCAGGTCTACATACCGCTGGCGGTACCGCTGTTCGGGGTCGTTGAACTCGTCGTAGACATGGCCCTCGGCATCCACTTTTGGAAGAGGGAGGGGCCTGAGCGACTTGCTCAGGATGTCGAAATGCTTCACCATGACTGTCTTTTCCCCTACCTGGGTGGTAAAGAGTGTGCCATGGACGCCTATGATATCACCTATGTCCAGTAATTTTTTGTAGACATCGTTGTAGAGTGACTTGTCCTCCCCCGGGCAGATCTCATCCCGGTTGAAGTAGACCTGTATCCTGCCTTCACTGTCCTGCAGTTCTGCAAAAGAAGCCTTTCCCTGTATACGCCTCGACATGAGTCGGCCTGCGATCACGACCTTTTTTCCTTCCTCGTAGTTCTTTTTGATCTGGGTCGATTTGGTATCCACAGGATACAGAGCAGCGGGATAGGGGTTGATTCCCATCTCCTTTAACTTGGCCAGTTTCTCCCTCCGTACTACTTCTTGTTCAGACAGTTGCATATTCCCAAAATTGAGCTGCAAATATAGCCAGATACGGGCAATCTTTCAATGAAAATCGCGCCCCAGGTGTAAAATAAAAAAGGATCGGACTGTAACGTTTTGAGGAAAAGGAATACTGATAGAGTGCATCAATCAAAATACATCGCAATGAGCTTCTGGCGCGTATTGCTCGCTATCCTCTTCCCTCCCCTTGCGGTTATCGGGAAGGGATGCGGCTCTATTCTTATCGTTTTCCTGCTGACACTCTGTGGCTGGGTGCCCGGCGTGATCGCGGCCCTGATCATCTTGAATAATCCCAACTGATCCTCGTATCTTTGCAGCCTATGAACAAAAAGGTAGGTCTACAGGAGCTGGGATTGAAAGACTACAAGGACACCTGGGATTACCAGGAGGAGTTGTTCCAGGAGATCCTGGGGATCAAGATCCGCAACCGTCGGGAAGGAACTGATCTGCCTACTCCCAACCACTTTTTGTTCGTGGAACACCCCCATGTGTATACCCTGGGGAAAAGCGGCGATATCAGTAACCTGCTGGTCCCTGAGGATCACCTGCGTGAAAAGGGAGCCACTTTTTATAAGATCAACAGGGGAGGGGACATCACCTACCACGGACCGGGACAGATCGTGGGGTATCCCATCCTGGACCTGGACAATTTCTTTACGGACATCCACAAATACCTTCGGTTGCTGGAGGAGATGATCATTCTTACCCTCGCCGATTACGGCCTGAAAGGGAAACGTTCCAAAGGTGAGACCGGGGTCTGGCTGGATGTAGACACCCCATTTGCCAGGAAGATCTGTGCGATGGGCGTGAGGGCCAGCCGATGGGTCACCATGCACGGCTTCGCCTTCAACATCAACACGGACCTGTCTTATTTCGATATGATGATCCCCTGCGGGATTAAAGGCAAGGGCGTTACCTCCCTGAATATTGAACTGGGCAAGACAGAAGTGTCTATGGAGGAGGTGCGGCAAAAACTATTGCAGCACTTTGCTCAGCTGTTCGAGGCGGAATGGGCATAGGTCCCTGTTCCGGAAATCAGAAGATACTTCTCTGAAACTGTAACATTTAGCCGGCTGAAGCGTCTATAAAGTAGTTAACCTAGTCAATAAACTACTGCAATGTCGAACATCAGAACACAATTCACGCACAAGAGCATCATGCTGGGTCTGCTATTCCTGGGGATGCTGTTGAACTCACAGGTTGAGTCGTGGCGTTCAACTGATGTGGTGGCAGACAAGGAAATAAACTCATCATCAGACATTCAATCTGTAGAGTCTTTGGAATCCGATTCACTGAATTCAGAAGATAAGGGTGCTGAGGTAAGTATGGCTGAATTCGGGTAATCCTAATTCCTAAGGGCCCTGATACCTTTTACCAATACAGAATTTTGATCTTCTGTAGAATTGGAAAATTGAAGTAAGGATACTGCTTCGTTTTCTCTTTTAAATCACTTTAAACTGTAAACGATCAGCGAATTCTCCTCAAATTTGGCGGCGATCTCCACCTTTCTGTCATTGTCCATGTCCGAGAGGTCGATAGGGGAGTTGGCATAGACCGGGAATCCCGTGAATGGGATGGCATTGCTGTCAAACAAATACGCGCGCTGGGTCTGGATGTCGGTGACGCTCACGTAGATCTTGTCGTAGATATAAAAGATGCGGGGTTTAGTGTACACGCCAAGGTCCAGGGATGCCTTGTTCCCTTTGATGGTGAGTTCATTGTCATTCATCAGGCTCAGAGTCTTTACCGTAGCATCCATCCCGTGATCCGCGGCCAGGTTAAAACGGGTTTTTGTGGTCCTGCCCCGGGTGTCTACGGAGAAAAGGGTTCCCGTTTTGTCCGTCACGATGAATTTGTCGTTATAAATATAGACGTCATTGTCTGAAAATTCTATCTTTTCCTTTACGGCTACCCTCGTATCCCCAACGCGGTTTAGGATCTTCAATGATCCGTCCTCGAGGCGAAAGACCAGGTAATCCCTTGTTCCTACCCTGAAATGTTTGGGCCGGTCCAGGATGGGGCTGTCTGCCTTGGTATATTTAAAACCTGTGACAATTTTCCCTTTGCCGTTATACATGCGGATATCGTTACCCTGGGTGACCACAAACCGATAGTTGCGATTGCCCTCGTAATCAAAGACGGCCAGCGGATTGAGGACAGGGCCTGAGAATTTCATGGTGAAAGGAGCCACCTCATTCCCGTTCCTGTCCAGTACCAGGAACTGGTTGCTGGTGGTAAAGGCCAGCTGTAGCCTGCCATTTTTATACAGGTCGATCTGCTCGATCCGTCCCTGAACACGCCCATCCAGCTCTTTTTTCCACAGGATCTTCCCCTCTGAAGAAATGAGGTAAAGGTTGTTCTTAGTATCCTGCACAACGATCTCCTTTTTGTTGTTCCTGTGGTCAGCGACAAACTGGGGGACCGTCGCAAGGGGAGCATCGAGTTGCAGGGTGAAGCGCGGACTGACCCCTTGCCTCCGAACTCCGCCCGTTTTTTTCTTTTGAAAAATGTTGAGATGACAAAAAGATCGGTCGGCCACCACCTGGAATGCCAGCAAGGGATCTCGTAGCTCTGCTCTATCACCGAGCCCGAACAGCGCAGGGGGCAGGAGGTACGAGGCCCGATCCTGTAATTTATCGCTATCGCCTATCAATAAGAGGGAAGATGACTCCGCGAGTTCCTCCTTTGCGCTCTGATAGGTAGCCGACTTGTCATAAGTGCTTCCGCTGTTGATATTGCGGATGATCAGTTCCAGGAATTCCTTTTTGTCACTGAAGACAAAGGAATTGTCCAGGACTGCGTAATGTGTGAAGCGAAAATCCCTGACAAGGGAGGGGAAAGCCTCCTCCAGCAATGAATGAGGCGTTAGCACACCAACTTCTTTTCCCTGGTAATCATAACGGTCCTGGCGTGCATCCTGCAGGAATTCGGTCAGGCTGAGGGCACCGAAGGTATTTAGGAGGACGGCCCTGTTGTTCTCCTGGAAGACCAGTCCGACTTCCTCAGTGGTCTGAAACAGGGAATCTGAGGCCCGAGTTCCGGGAAAGGCTTTGCGCTGATTTTCGGAAAAGACGCTGTGGTCTGCAAAAGAGAATGTCAGGAGTCCGTCAACTCCTTCCGGGGTCAGCGAGGCAAGGGTGTTCAGCACAGGTCGGGTCTGATCAAAAAGGCTGACCAGGGAAGGGATACTGTCTTTAGGGATTCCTACCCCGGTCCATTGCAGCTTATCGGGAGTGTGGCTGAGGTCGAGTGCAAGGGCACCCGCCAGGCCGGACCATTTCGTTTGATTTTCCATGGCGGGACTCGCCAGGGAGTCTGCTTTTTCCGAATCGACAAACAGGGTGAATGGCCGTCCGGTAGCGGAACTTTTCAATAAGGAAAGGCGCATAGGGTCTTGATCTTCGGAAAGGCCCGAAGCATCAAAGGAAGCGATGAGAAAGGAATCGCGGCTGGTCAATCTCAAATTTCCGAGATCCCTGGTGAACTTTTTTTGGTACAAACCGGCTTCCACCTCCTCAGGAATGAGGGAATCTGAGGGGAGTTCCCCTGTTACGGCGAGGCTGTCCTTTTCCTTAGCGACCTCCCGGATCCGCGAAATATACAGATAGGAAAGGCTGTCCCCTTGAACGGGCAGGGCTGCCAGGTACCCCGCCTCCTCGGGGGAAAGGTCTTTAAAGTATTGCAGGAAATTGAGAAAAGGTAAACCAATACTCGAAATATCCCTTGAGAGATATTGATCCACCTCTCTGAAGGTACCTTCGGGATCATGGACCTTCAAAATATAAACGGCATTTCGGGGAATGGCTTCTTCGGGTGAAAGGTCGGATCTTTCCAGCGGATTACACCCTGCGAACAGAAGGGCGATCAGACCCAGCCTAAGAATACCTTTCATACGCCTGTTTTGAGGCAAAAATAGGATTTTAAAGCTCAAGGGATAACTGTTCACTCCTGATTTTGAAACTTTTTCGATGGTACCTGGTCAGGCCGTATTTCCGAATCGCAGCACGGTGCTCTTCGGTAGGATATCCTTTATTCTGCCGCCAGTTGTACATGGGAAATTCTTCGTGAAGTGCTTCCATGATCCGATCTCTTGAATTCTTTGCGAGCACGGAGGCGGCTGCAATGCTCATGTATTTTCCGTCTCCTTTGACGATACATTCATGGGAGAAGCCGGCATAGGGTTTGAAGCGGTTCCCGTCTACCAGGATGTGCCTGGGTGCTACCTGGAGCTTTTCAAGCGCCCGGTGCATCCCGAGGATGGAAGCATTGAGGATGTTGATCTCATCGATCTTTTCAGGCTCGATGTGTACAATGCCG
>NZ_JBFGBM010000102.1:0-9373 GCF_041567615.1 Muriicola sp. | reverse complement strand
AGCGGAAAGGACCTGTTCCTTGAGACATCAGCGTGGTATATCTATGTCCCGGTGATGGCCGTATTCCTATTCTTCTTTGCCCGTTGGGGATATGGATGCTATAAGAATATTACCCAGTCTGCGGAAGAACTTCTCCGTGGGATGGAATAGACCTCCGATGAAAAATCTCATTAGCCTCCCTGTTGGGGAGGCTTTTTTTGCTTTCGGGGGGATGGTAATTCTTTGAGCTGTATGAGGATTGCAATATATATTCTGTTATTTTAGAGAAAACTAAACACATTTCCCTTATGAAAAGAATGCGCTTGTTGCTGTTTTTCCTGATGCTCTCCATGAGCGTGACCTATGCCCAGGACTCAGTATTTGAGAAACTGAAAGAAATAGCGGTGGTCGACCAGAAGGTGATGATGCCCATGAGAGACGGAATAAGACTGGCAACTGATATTTACCGCCCCAAAGGGGATGGAAAATTCCCCATCATCTTTTCCAGGACCCCCTATAACTTTAATTCATGGGGAGACGGGGAAGAGCGGACAAGGACGGCACAGCGGGCCCTGGAAGCTGTGGAAAGGGGATACGCCTATGTGGTACAGAACGAACGCGGGAGGTACTATTCCGAAGGGGAGTGGGATATACTCGGAGTTCCCCTCACGGATGGATATGATGCTTTTTCCTGGATGAGTCAGCAACCCTGGTCTAACGGCAAGATAGGTTTGCTCGGGTGTTCCTCCACGGCCGAGTGGCAAATGGCTGTCGCAGCCTTGGATCACCCTTCCCTCGGCACCATGGTGCCACAGGGTTTTGGAGCCGGAGTGGGCCGCGTGGGAGACTACATGGAACAGGGTAACTGGTACAGGGGTGGTGCGGAACAGATGCTTTTCTTCGCCTGGTTGTACGGGGTGGAACACGATGTCTTTAAGCCCAGGATCCCTGAGGGGGCAACGCAGGAAGACCTGATCAGGATCTCCCGTTTTTACGACCTGGCTCCAGAGAATCCTCCGGTGGATATGGCTGAAGCACTGAAACACCTGCCGATACAGGACTTTATCAAGAGTATTTCGGGGAAAAAAGAGATCTTCGAAAAGATGGTAAGGCGTAAGCCCAATGATCCGGCCTGGTTCGAAGGAGGACTTTACCACGATGATATGGAGATCGGTATCCCGGCTTTCTGGTTCGCCAGCTGGTACGACGTATCTATCAGCCCGAACCTCGCCCTCTTTAATCATGTAAGAAACCATGCCAAGGACGCCGAAGTACGGGACAACCAGTATTTAGTCATCGCACCCACCCTGCATTGCGCGTATACCCGAGCCACGGAAAATACGGTAGTTGGAGAGCGGTCTGTTGGGGATGCCAGACTCAATTATGACGATCAGATTTACGGCTGGTTCGATCTCTGGTTAAAAGGCGATGCCAATGATTTTAAAGAGAAAACACCCAGGGTTCAATACTATACCATGGGTATCAACAAGTGGAACAGCTCAGACACCTGGCCTCCGGCTGAAGCGAGGATGCAGACCTTCTATCTCCGGAGTGGGGGGAAGGCCAACAGCCTCTATGGGGACGGCAGCCTGAGTAAAAATAAACCGGTTAAGAATGACAGACCGGACACCTTCGTCTACGATCCCATGAACCCCGTACCCTCTTATGGAGGAAATGTCTGTTGTACTGGGAATGCCGTCAGGGGCGGGGCCTTTGACCAGCAGGTGATGGAAACCCGGAACGACATCCTCGTGTACACCTCGGATGTCCTGGAGGAAGGGGTGGAAGTGAGTGGCTTTATCGAGTCTACCCTCTACCTGTCCAGCGATGTTAAGGATACGGACCTCACCGTAAAACTGATCGATGTATATCCCGACGGCCGGGCCTACAACCTGGACGAGACCATCCAAAGGGTGCGTTACAGGGAAGGATATGACAAGGAGGTCTTTATGGAAAAGGGCAAAGTTTACAAGGTGGACCTTACGCCCATGGCGACTAGTAATTATTTTAAAAAGGGACATCGGATCCGCATTGAGGTGTCGAGCAGCAATTTTCCTCGCTTTGCGAGAAATCTGAATACCGGAGGGAACAATTACGATGAGAAGGTAGGTGTGGTCGCAACCAACACCATCCATCACTCAGAAAATTATCCCTCCCAGATCAGGATCCCAGTGGTGAAAAAGTAGAGGTTCAATTCCATTGAGTGACAGTACCTCGATTCATAATAAAGGCACATGAAAACCCTATGGAAATACAGTAAGGTCGTCGTCCTGTCCCTCCTGGGAGGTATTTCCCTTAATGCACAGCAAAGTGCCATGGAGAGAAGGCAACAGATGGTGGAACTACAATTGGCGGGGCGGGACATCACAGACAAGGCCACCCTTAAGGCCATGGCGAAAATACCCCGGGAAGCCTTCGTACCCATCTCGCAGCGGCCTTTCGCCTATGAAGACAGGCCCTTGCCCATCGGTGACGGCCAGACGATCTCACAACCCTACATGGTGGCCTATATGACCCAGGCACTCCGACTCAAATCTTCGGATCGGGTGCTGGAAATAGGCACGGGATCGGGATACCAGGCCGCCGTGCTCTCGCAGATCGTAGATACGGTTCACACCATCGAGATTATCCCGTCCCTGGGAAAGAGGGCTGAGAGGATCTTCAAAGAACTCAATATCGGAAATGTGCAGGTTCGCATCGGCGACGGGTATTTCGGGTGGGAGGAAAAAGCTCCTTTTGACGCCATTATCGTAACGGCCGGGGCAGAGCGTATTCCCCCTGTACTTGTCGAACAACTGGCCGAAGATGGAGTCATGGTGATCCCGGTTGGCCCGCACAGGGGAGTGAGGCAACTCATTCGCCTGACCAAGAGAAAAGGCAAGATCCGGACCCGCTCCCTGATGGAGGTGCGCTTTGTGCCATTTGTCAGGAACTGAGTGGAGTCCGGACTTCATTCATGCTTCGGAACACGCTGATTTTTTACCTCGACAGGAATTCGTGTCATCCCGTCTAATATCGGGGTGTTTTTATAGTTTTTAAGCGGAAAAAATAGTACATTACAAGGTGGTTTTTACCCGGCAGGAGGGACTTGTTTTTACCAGTTGATCACTCCTGTAACGGGACCTGTCCTGAAGGCTTTCCATTGCTTACAGGATGAGGCAGGAAGTGATTCTAATAACGACCTAAATATTCTGTACTATGAAAGTATTTGACGATAAGCACATTAAAAATGTCGTGTTTGTGGGCGCCCACCAAAGTGGGAAGACCACCTTGTCTGAGACCATGCTCTTTGAGGCCGGTCTGATCAACCGAAGGGGAACTGTGGAAGGCAAGAACACGGTTTCGGATTATCACGACATTGAACACGAGAGAGGAACTTCCGTTTTTGCAACTCCTTTGCACACAGAGTGGCGTAATTACAAGATAAACATCATAGATACACCCGGACTTGACGACTTCGTTGGGGAGATCATTTCTTCCATTCGGGTGGCCGATACCATCCTCACGGTGATCAATGCCCAGAACGGGGTGGAAATAGGTACTGAGATCATTTGGGACTACATCGATCGTTATCAGAAACCCACGGTATTCGTGGTGAATCAAATCGACCATCTCAACGCCAACTTCGACATGAGTTTCAAGAGCATCAAAAACCTGGTTGGCAACAATGCTGTACTGATTCAATACCCTCACAAGATCGATGGGGCTCAGTGCATCATCGACGTACTTAAGATGAAATGCTACAAATTCGGGCCCGAGGGAGGAAAGCCCGAGAAATTACCGATTCCCGAGGATCAGGCAGAACGGGCTAATACACTCCATAATGAACTGGTTGAAAAGGCCGCCGAAAATGACGAAGCCCTGATGGAATTGTTCTTTGACAAAGGAACGCTCAATGAAGATGAGATGAGGATGGGGATCAAGGCCGGGATGCTCAACCACGAACTCTTCCCTGTTTTCTGTGTATCGGCCCTCAATGATATGGGTAGCGGCCGGCTCATGGGGTTCATCGATAATGTGGCCCCTGCCGCAGCTGACCTGAAACCGGAGCAAACCGTGGAGGGGAAGACCCTGGAGAGAAAGAAGGAGGCCCCCACCACGCTTTTCGTCTTTAAGACCGTCTTTCAGCCCAGCCTGGGTCAGATCACCTTCTTCAAAGTTAAATCCGGAGAAGTCAAGGTCAATGATAAGCTTGTCAATTCGAGGAATGGGGAGACCGAAGTGCTGAACCAGTTGTTCATCATGGACGGAAAGAACAGGGAGCCTGTAAATAAACTAACCGTTGGCGACATTGGAGCCAGCCTCAAATTAAAATACACGGAAACCAACGATACGCTTCACGAAAGCGGATCCCCGGCAACCATCAAGCCGATCGATTATCCCGAGCCCCGCACGCGCAGGGCCGTTTCCGCCAAAAAGAAGCAGGAGGAGGAGAAACTCAGCGAGGCCCTGAAGAAGATCCACAGTCAGGATCCCACAGCAGTGGTAGAATACTCCAAGGAACTCCGTCAGTTGATCCTGGGATGCCAGGGTGAGCTGCATTTGGCTACTATCGACTGGAGCCTGAAGCACAATTACGGTATTGAAGCGGAATTCGAGGCACCCAAGATCGCCTACAGGGAAACCATACAAAGGTCCTCGGCCTCCAGCTACAGGCATAAAAAGCAATCCGGAGGTGCGGGCCAATTCGCCGAAGTACACCTCAAGATCGAACCCTGGAAGGAAGGGATGCCCGAACCCGTGGGATTCAATATCCGCGGGAAGGATGAGATAGACCTCCCCTGGGGTGGGAAGCTCGTTTTCTACAACTGCATTGTTGGCGGGGTGATCGATGCCAGGTTCCTGCCCTCAATCAGGAAAGGAATTCTGGAGGTCATGGAGTCGGGTCCGCTGACTGGTTCCTTCATCAGAGACGTGCGGGTGATGGTCTACGACGGGAAGATGCACCCGGTCGACTCTAATGACATCGCCTTTAAGATCGCCGGTGCACATGCCTTTAAAGAGGCCTTTATGAATGCGAATCCCAAACTGCTGGAGCCTGTACAGGAGGTGACCGTCAGGGTACCCGAGGAAACCGTGGGAAGTGTGATGACGGACCTGCAATCCAGGCGATCCATCATCCAGGGTATCGACAGTATCGACCACTTCCAGATTCTGAAATGTGCAGTTCCGGAAGCTGAATTGTACCGGTATTCGACGGATCTGAGGTCTCTGACGCAGGGGAAAGCTACGTTCAGTGCTGTTTTCTCATCCTTTAAAGCCGTACCCAGCCATATCCAGCAGGATCTGGTAGGTTCCCACGACAAATAGGGAGATCTTTTATGGGCTGTCCTGGATACTGGGCTATTGAATGAGTTGTGAATTCCAACAACTACATAGATTTCCATTGCCATCCGTCATTGAAACCCTTTGGGAAGAGTTTCAGAAAAACCCCTGTGGGCCAAAACAGTGCGGACCGCAGGCGCAACTCCAGTATATGGCGTTATGACCCTCCTTCGGTCTTTGACAAGGCCCTGAATTATCTGAGTGGCCTGACCAAATTCTCCCAGTCCAATTTCACCGCCCTCACCCTGGGAGGCGTAGATACGGTGTGTGTGTCTCTTTATCCCCTGGAAAAATGGTTTATCCGAAATAAGATGAAGAATGAGCTCATCCTGGACCTCGCATCCAACTTTGCCCTGGGAATTGGAGCAAAAAGGATAGACCATATACAGGAAATGCAGGACTATTTTGCAGACCTCCTTTTGCAATACGACTTTTATAGGCAATTAGATGGAAAGGTCTTCCGTGTAGGCGGTAACAGGGTTCGTTACAAACTGGTTCGCTCTTATGATGAGATCCTGGAACTCAGAGAACAGGCAGATTCCTCCAGGATCAGAACGATTGCGGTGATTATCAGTATTGAAGGGCTGCATGTCCTGAATACGGGATTGAGAAAGGAACCCGTGGAAGCAGAAGTCCTTCAAAATATAAGGGCGATAAAAAATTGGGAATACCGGCCATTTTTTATCACAGTAGCCCATCATTTTTGGAATGACCTCTGCGGACATGCCCCAAGCCTCACGGGCGTCATCACGAAATATGCGGATCAGGGAGAAGGCCTGGATACCGGATTCACCCCCCTGGGATGGAAAGTCCTGGAACGCATGCTGGACAATGACAAAGGCAGGCGTATCCTTCCCGATATCAAGCATATGAGTGTCCGGGCACGGCAAGAGTATTACGAATTTCTGGAAAGACCTGAGTGGAAAGGAAAAAACATTCCCCTGATCATAAGTCATGGGGCATGCAACGGCCTGAGATCTGCTTCTGATCCGGTGCAAGCCCACCCCTTGACAGCTGCACCCCTTAACCCTGTTACCATCAATTTCTATGATGAAGAGATCATTCGTCTGGCGAGATCCGGAGGCATTATAGGCCTGCAATTGGATGAGAGGCGCATAGCCAGCAAGGATACCCTGAAGCACACAAAGAAATCGCTCTACCGCCATAAGATCATGCATTACCGGTCCGGGTTATTGTGGAACCAGGTAAGGCATATCATCACCGTACTTGACGCCGAAGGTCTCTTTGCCTGGGATTGTATGGCCCTGGGTTCAGACTTTGACGGGATCATAGATTCCCTCAATGGATTCTGGACGGCCGAAGAACTGCCTTTTTTGGCAGATTTCCTGGAAAGGCACGCTTTCAATTATATGAAGGAGGCGGTGTTTAAGGTACCGGAAAACAGGATAGGGGCAGACGAGATCGTACAGCGGATCTTTTCAACCAACGGGCATGAGTTTCTTTCAAAGAATTTTATTTGATTTTCCGTACTGAATATAAAAGGATAAAGATCTGTGCTAATCACAGGTTTATATGAAATTTATTACCTTTCCTATAAATCAAATTCAGGATGGAAATATTAATCAAAGTACTTCAGGGCATTGTGGGATTGAGTATTCTCAATGTTTGGCTAATACAGTATAACAAACCTACCCGTTGGCGGGGAGGTGATGCAAAGACGATTGTTGAGGAATTCAAAGCATACGGTTTGCCCGTCTGGTTTTGTTACGTTATAGGCACACTTAAGGTCATACTCGCCCTTATGTTGATCGCAGCGATATGGTATCCTGAATTGAAATTGGCAGCAGCATCCGGACTCGCACTTTTGCTGGCGGGATCGGTTTCCATGCACTTCCGCATTAATGACCCTCTGATCAAATCTTTCCCGGCCTCACTTTTTTTGGCCATGTGTCTGATCATTATCTTCTACGGTTAAGCCTTGGATCTCAATCAAAAGTCCAACAAGTCATAAAAGAGGTAAGCGCTGAGAAGCGCATAGAACAGCGCAGGTAAAACCGCCGGCCAGGGATCCCGGATTCGGATCCGCACTATAACCCCGAACAGCATAAGGAGCGCGAGTCCGGCCGAAGCAGTTAATGAAAGGGCGGCACTCAGATATATCCCAAAGAATAAGCCGGCGCTGCCGAGCAGCTGGAGAATCCCTGTAAGACGCCGCTTATCCGCCAGCCTGTAACGTTCGAACTCTTTTTTCATTTTTGGGGCGAAAAGGCAGCTTATTCCAAATATCAGGAAAGAAAAAGCGAGAAATAAACCTAAAATTTCAGTTTGTTTCATGTTGATAATCCAAACCATGCCTAAGGCATGCAAAGATACTGATAAGTGGAATAAACACTTTGGATGTACATTGATTTACCAGGATGCATTACGGGATGACGTAATTGATTATTTTTGGGCCACGCTTATTGATTAGGATGAGAATAGCCATCGTAGGAGCAGGGTTAAGTGGATTGACTGCAGCAATAGCTCTCGAAAAGTCTGGATATGATCCCGTGATCTATGAAGCCACCTCCGAAGTGGGGGGTAGGGTCAAGACCGATATCGTAGAAGGCTACCAGCTCGATCACGGGTTCCAGGTGCTGCTGGATGCCTACCCTAAAGCTCTGGAATACTTTGATTACGAATCCCTCGAACTGCAACGCCTGTTGCCGGGAGCACAGATATTTACAGGTAAAAAGACCGTTACGGTCGGCGATCCCACCAGGCACTTTCCCTTTCTTCTCCCTACCCTGGAAGCAGGTGTGGCCGGGGTACGTGACCTTTATCTGCTGTGGACCCTGCACCGGGAATTAGAGCGCATGACTGTGGAAGAGGTTTTTCAAATACCCGAAATGACGACGGCCGAGTTTCTGAGCCAGAGAGGTTTTTCAGAAAAAATCCGTCGGAATTTTTTCAACCCTTTTTTCTCAGGCATCTTTCTCGAGCCCGACCTGAACACTTCCTGCCGGATGTTCAGTTTCGTATTCAAGATGTTCGGAAAGGGCTATGCTGTGATACCAAAAAAAGGGATGTCTGCCCTTCCTACACAATTGCTGGGAAAACTAAAGAAGACCGAGATTCATTACAACAGTCCGGTAAAAAGGGTGGAGGAGGAAAAGATCATTTTGGCAGATGGAGCTGAATTCGCATTTGACGCCGTCCTTATAGCCACAGATGCCAGGGGACTGGTCCCTGATGAAGGGGGAAATGAAATACAATGGCACGGTTGCGACACCCTTTACTTTGAGGCGGAGAAGCGCAGTATCCAAAAACCCCTGATCGGACTGGTGGCAAATCCGGATGCCCTTGTAAACAATATCTTCTTTCCCACGAGTATACAGACCGGGTCCAGCGGGCCCAAAGAGCTGCTTTCTGTGACCGTCGTAAAGGATCACGATCTTTCGGAAAGTGAGCTGGTCGCCAGGGTAGAAGAAGAACTGAAAGGGATCTGCGGCTTGGGAGGCTTGCGTTTTCTTAAAAGATATCATATCCGGAAGGCACTGCCAAAGGTAAATCTGTCCGGTACTGACCTGTCAGGAGTTGAGAAAATTACAGGTAACAATATATTTTTGGCCGGTGACCATCTGTTCTATGGTTCTTCAAACGCCGCTCTCTACGGCGGTGAGCAGGCGGCCCATGCCATCGTCAGATACCTAGGCAACCGACCATAAAAAAACCGCCACAAGGGCGGTTTTCAAAAGAGTGAATAAACTTATTCAGCCGGCATCACCACGGCGTCAATGGCGTGGATTACCCCGTTGGAAGCTTCCACATCGGCCATGATCACTGTACTGGCATTTCCCTGTGCGTCTATCAGCTTTACATTTTCCCCGTCGAGGCTCAGGGTGAGCTTGTCACCCTGTACGGTCTCTACCACAAAGGAACCGTCATTGGTTTTGATAGCATCTATCACAGAAGCAGCGGGAAACTTTCCTGCAACCACATGGTAGGTGAGCAGGTTGATCAACGCAGCCTTGTTCTCAGGTTTTAATAGATTCTCCACAGTCCCTTCAGGAAGTTTTGAAAAACTGTCATTGGTAGGGGCAAATACTGTGAAAGGTCCTTCACTGCT
>NZ_JBFGBM010000101.1:0-9530 GCF_041567615.1 Muriicola sp. | reverse complement strand
CGTAAAGGATGATCACGTTTCCCCCCTTCATATCGTTTCCCCCGGGGGCGTGAGCGGTACTGTCATTGATCATTTCAAACAGCTGAAACGGACTGTTCTCTTCAAATACGGTATCCAAATGACCGATCAGCAGCAGGCGTTTTCCTTTGGTTCCCTCCTTTTCTGCAAAAAGGTGTCCCGCCCTGTTCATCTCAGGGGGCATCTCGATCCAGCGGGTTCCGAATCCTATTTCCTCAAAGGCATTTCCAAAGACGGTTCCCACTTCCCTGACCCCTTTGGCATTGAGCGTCCCGCTATTGATATTGACCACTTGCTCAAGGAAATCAATGGCCTCCGCATTGTTCTTTTCAACGGCGGCCAGGATCTTCTTTTCAGTTCGGGACAGCTTCTGGGAAAAGCCGGGGAGGGTGATGGCAAAAACCATCACAAGGAGGAGAATCTGTTTAAATTTCATGGTATTTCTTTGGGGATAAAAGATAGGGAATCTATTCAAGAAAGCCTTGTTTTTTCATCCATTCGTCATTGTAGATTTTGCCAACATAGCGGCTGCCATGGTCGTGGAACAGAACGACTACTACATCGTCCTTTCCAAAGTGCTCTCTGAGCTGCAGAACCCCTTTGATCGCAGCTCCTGCCGAATTCCCGAGGAACATCCCCTCTTCCCGGGCCAGTCTCCTCGTATAGACCGCCGCGTCCTTATCGGTTACCTTGGTGAAGCCGTCGATGATATCGAAATCGACATTCTTAGGCAGTATATCCTCCCCGATCCCCTCTGTGATATAGGGATAGATCTCATTCTCGTCAAAAATGCCCGTTTCGTGGTATTTCTTGAAGACGCTGCCATAGGTATCCACCCCCCAGATCTTGATGTCGGGGTTTTGAGACTTCAGGTACCTCCCTACCCCTGATATAGTCCCCCCTGTACCCACGCCCACGACGAAATGGGTGACCTTTCCGTCTGTCTGTTCCCAGATCTCCGGTCCTGTCGTAAGGAAATGGGCCTTTGTATTGGAAAGGTTATCGTACTGGTTCACATACCAGGAATTGGGGATCTCTTCAGAAAGGCGTCGGGCGGTCGAATAGTAACTCCGGGGATCGTCCGGGGCCACATCTGTCGGACAGACATAAACCTCGCTTCCCATCCCCTTGAGGATATCGATCTTCTCCTTGGATTGTTTGTCAGAGATCACACAGATCATCTTGTATCCTCTCACCGCAGCTACCAGAGCCAGGCCCATCCCTGTATTTCCCGAAGTCCCCTCGATGATCGTACCCCCGGGCTTTAGTTTTCCCTGAGCTTCGGCGTCATCAACCATCTGCACCGCCATCCGGTCCTTGACCGAATTCCCCGGATTAAAAGTTTCGTATTTGGCAAGCACAAGACAGGGCAAATCCCGTGTCAGCACATTCATTTTCACAAGGGGCGTACTCCCGATCGTCCCCAGAATATTATCAGCGTAATCCATAGAATGCAAAGATAGGAGTTCCTCCATTCTGCCTGGAACAGGAAAACGAATTTGATAGCATTTTAACAGGTGACCCCGTCAATCGAATGCAATGGCTTTTACCGGACTGATCCGGGTAATGATATGGGAAGGGATGAGCATCATGAGCATACAGAGCAGCATCACGCCGACATTTAAAAGAAGAACCATGGGCATGTCTATGTAGACAGGGATGTAATCGATGTAATACTCCTGGGGGTTTGGAAACCTGAAATAGCGATAGGTATCCTGGAACCAGATCAACCCAAGGCCCAGGAGGTTTCCCCAGAAAAGTCCGATGAGGATCAGGTAGGCCGCATTGTAGAGAAAGATCTTCCGAATACTCCAGTTATCCGCTCCCAGGGCCTTCAGGATCCCTATCATGGGCGTACGTTCAAGGATCAGCACCAGCAGGGCCGTGATCATATTGATCCCTCCCACGATGATCATGATGCCTATAATAATGGCGATATTAAAATCGAACAGCCCTATCCATTCAAAGATCTTGTAATACTTATTCTCGATGGTCTGGGTGTCGAGGGTACTCAGGGTCTGCCCATAGATCTGAGCGCTCTTTTCCCCTATCTCATCAAAATCGTCGAGGAACACCTCAAAATTGCCTACCTCATTTTCCCCCCACTGATTCATTCGCTGTATATGGCGGATATCCACAAGAATATAGGTGCCGTCGAATTCCTCAAATCCGCTGTCGTAGATCCCGGTAATTGAGAACCTGCGCTGGTTGGGGACCTTGGAGGGATCCTCCTCTTTGAGAAAGAAGGTGTAAAATGTATCCCCCACATCCATCTGCAGCCGGGAGGCCATCAGCCGAGACATCAGGACTTCTGTATTCAGCTCCCCTGTATATTTGGGGAGGTCCCCCCTGACCAGGAACTCCTCAAAAGCCGTCCAGTCATAGTCGGGCCCTACCCCTTTGGCGATAATGCCCTCAAAGGTATCTTCCGTTCTGATGATCCCCGCCTTGGTCGCCACGGCCTGCACATGGCTGACCCCTTCTACAATATTGAAATCGGGATAAAAATCCTGTTGACGGGAAACCGGGATCACCGAAACCTCGGAATTGTTGTTGTCGTAATTGTAGATCTGTATGTGGCCGTTGAAAGCGGCGATCTTTTCCCGTATCTTGTATTTGAGTCCGACCCCCGTTGCAATAGCGATCAGCATCATCAAAATCCCCAGGGCAATAGCCGCAATGGCTATTTTTATTATTGGGGCGGAAATGCTAATTTTATGCTGCTTTCCCTTGATGAGGCGCTTTGCGATAAACAGTTCTAAATTCAACCGATGTTCTTTTTTCTTCCCCAAAAATACAGTTTTCAGCTGTTAGTCAGCGTTGTTCCCTTCTCGGGAATAAAGGAATGTGCCTTGAGGGTGCCTGTTCGAATGATCATCCCCTTCTTGTGTTTGCTGTTAATGCCCGTTATCCTCAGTTGCGGGCGAAAAGGAAATGCCTCGGCAACGACCTCAGAGATCGCAGATTCAACGCAACAGGATTCGGCCGATACAACACTCAGGATTGCCGCAAATCGCACCGAGGCCTATTTCCCCTTACTGATGGGCAAGAAGATCGGACTTGTCGCAAACCAGACCAGTGTCATTTTCAGGGAACCCGGGCAACCCGGAATGAAAACTACCTTTACTCATCTGGCTGATTCCCTGCTTTCTGCAGGGATCGACCTGGTTAAGGTCTTCGCCCCCGAGCACGGTTTCAGAGGTACAGCCGATGCAGGGGAAGAAGTGAGTGACGGGGTGGACAGGCGAAGTGGGCTGCCGGTCATTTCCCTCTACGGTAAGGATCGCAAGCCGTCTAAGGCACCTCGGGAAGGTCTGGACCTTGTGGTCTTTGACATACAGGATGTAGGGGTGAGGTTTTACACCTATATCGCTACCCTGCAGCTGGTGATGGAAGCCTGTGCAGAATCAGGCATACCCGTGATCGTCCTCGACCGGCCCAATCCCAACGCTCATTACATGGATGGCCCCACCATGGAACCCCACCTGACCGGATTTCTGGGTCTTAACCCCATCCCCCTGGTTTACGGTATGACCATTGGGGAATACGCGACTATGGTCAATGGGGAAGAATGGATGGACAACGGGATCAAAGCCGAGTTGACGGTGATCCCCCTGGAGAACTACCGGCACGACATGAGGTACAGCCTGCCCATCAAACCCTCCCCTAACCTTCCCAATGACAAGGCCATTGATCTCTATCCCAGCCTGGGCCTTTTTGAAGGCACCAACATCAATGCCGGGAGGGGTACAGACGGGCAGTTCCAGCGGTACGGGGCGCCTTTCCTCAACAGGGAGTTCTTTACATTTAAATATACTCCCGAATCCAATCCGGGGGCGAAGCACCCCAAGCACCTGGGGGAGATTTGCTACGGGGAAGACCTGAGTGCCGAACCTGAACTGAGAAGAGTATCATTGGCATACCTCCTCAAAGCCTACCGGCACTGCGATCGGAAAGACCTCTTTTTCAATACCTCGGGTTTTAGTAAACACGCCGGCACCGAAAAACTTCAAAAACAAATAGAAGCAGGGCTTAGTGAGGAAGAGATCCGAATGACCTGGAAGGCAGACCTCGATGCTTTCCAAAAAATCAGAAAAAGATACCTGCTCTATCCCTGATCGAACTGGCTCCCGTCAGTGGGTTTGCGGTATTTGTGAAAGGGTTGTTTCAACAGCCCCCCAATAGATCCATTCTCCTTTCTGTCGGGAAAGGTATCCACCCCGTAAACGATGGATTCCCGGTCTAGCTCCATATAGGTCCCGAAGAGGCGATCCCAGACGGAGAAAATATTTCCGTAATTGGAATCCGTATAGGGCAGTACGTAGTGGTGGTGCACCTTGTGCATGTCTGGTGAGACCAGGATGTAGCTGATAGCTTTGTCGACCTTCCTGGGAAGGCGGATGTTGGCATGACCGAACTGGGTCGCGACAAGCGAGAGAGATTGATACAGCATAACGATCCCAATGGGCGTCCCGACCAATAACACGCCTAAAAGAGTAAAACTGAAGCGGATCAGGCTCTCGAGGGGGTGGTGCCTGTTGGCGGTGGTGGTGTCTACCTCGTGATCTGTATGGTGCACCAGGTGGATCATCCACAGGGGCTTCACATTGTGTTCGACGTAATGTGCTAAGTAGGCCCCGAAGAAATCGAGCAGCATCACGCCAAGGATCACATACGCCCACAGGGGCATCTCCGGTAACCAGTTGATGATCCCAAAATCAGTAGCAGCCACCCAGTCACTGGTCTTCAACAGGAGGAAGGCCAGGCCAAAATTGATCACAATGGTCGTGAGGGTGAAAAAAAAGTTTGGGATGGCGTGCCTCCATTTCCGGTATCGGAAGCGAAACAAAGGGACAGCCCCTTCGAGAAGCCAGAAAAAAGTAATTCCCAACACCAGAATAAGGCTTCGATGTGAGGATGGGATGGTCTCGAAATACTGCATCAAGCTTTCCATAATCTCAAAAATAAAGAAAACCTACACAAGATACCAATGGGCTAAACCCTGACCCTCCTCTTCATTTCCTCGACGATATTAAAGGCCGCAGGACAGATAAAGGTATTTTTTACGGTCAGTTTCCCGAGCTGCTCAAATCTGCGGCGGTCTGTGTGGGGATATTCCCGACAGGCTTTAGGCCGCACTTCATAAATACTGCAATAATTATCTGCTCCCAAAAACGGGCACGGTAATTCCCGAAGGACACTATCGCCATCCTCATCCGTCTGTAGATAGGTCTCTTCAAATTTCGCTGCCTTTATCTTGAGGTGTTTTGAGATCCTGTCTATATCGGCCCGGGTAAAGAGCGGACCGGTGGTCTTGCAACAATTAGCACAACTTAGGCAATCCGTACGCTCAAATTCTGCATGGTGCAGTTCCTGCATGGTGGTGTCCAGGTCCCTGGGAGGTTTTTTCTTGAGTCGTTTAAAGAATCGACGGTTTTCGCCTTCCTTTTCCCTGGCTTTTTGCGGAAGGAGGTCGAGCACTTCTTTCATAAGGTCATCAGGTATATTTCCTGTCGGCATGTTTTCTTTTTTCACGACTCCTGCAAATATCCCATTTTTGTATCAAAATTCGGGCTGATGAGGACTGATGTCTTTGGCATGGCCATGCGGGATTACCATTTTTCTGGGGATAAGGAGGGCGAGATCCGCACCTATTCTTCCCTCGGGGAGGAAGACGCATTGCCCGTTGCCTACCTGTTCAGGGAATACGGCGCCATGCCCGAACTGGAAAAGGAGGCACTGGACCTCTGCAGGGGTCGTGTGCTGGATATCGGCTGTGGGGCCGGCAGTCACAGCCTGCACCTCAAAGAAAGGGACCTTGATGTCACTTCCCTGGATATTTCGCCAGGGGCTGTGGACGTATGCCGGGCCCGGGGATTGACTGGCGTGATAGCAACCAATTTCTGGGAATATGAAGAAAAAAAGTTTGACACCCTGTTGCTGCTTATGAACGGGATCGGGATCGCAGGTCGGGTAGGACGTCTTCCCGAGTTTTTCCAAAAGGCCAGAGCGCTGCTGAACCCGTCGGGGCAGATCCTGTTCGACTCCAGTGATATCATCTACATGTTCGACAAGGATGAGCATGGGGAATACGAATTTCCCTCTCCTGAAACCTATTACGGGGAGGTGGAATTTGAAGTGGCTTATAAGGATATGAGAAGCGAGCCTTTTCCGTGGTTGTACATCGATTCAGGCGTCATGGAAAAAGTAGCCGCAGACCACGGTTTTGCTTTCGAACTTGTAAGGAAAGGGGATCATTTCGACTATTTGGGTAAATTAAGCCCTTTGGAATACTAGTGAGCCCTATTTTTCGTTCTACGTAGGGTATTGACGCGCTCACTTGTTATAGAAGTACAGAATAAAATGACGGGTATGTTTTTTATGAAGCGATTTTTTTTACTGATGGCAGGAATCCTTTTCCTGGCCGCCTGTTCCAAGGATACCGACAATGGAAATACACCAGATCCGATAGACCGGTCTGCAAACTTGCTGGCCACCGGAGATTCAGCCAATGATATCCTTACCAATGATACTTATGAACGCCTGCTGATCGAGATCGGTTACGTGACCGGGTTCAGGCCCAGCGCGGAAGCTATGAACAACTTCCAGGCATTTTTGCAGCAACTCACCTTTAAACAGGATATTGTCTTACAGTACCTGGAACTGCCGAGTCCGAACAAGAACGAACTCAGCCTGCAGGAGGTGGCAGACCTGGAATTCGACAACAGGACGGCCTATAACGAAGACAACACCCTGGCTATCTATATCTATTTTGCCGATGCCCCTTCGGATACGGATGACCCGCAGGAAGGAACCGTAACCCTGGGTGCCGTTTATCGGAATACCTCCATGGTCATCTACGAAACCACTGTCAGGGAGATTGCTCTGAAAAGCAGTCAGGTTACTATAGAAGATGTTGAGACGGCTACTCTCAACCACGAATTTGGACACCTTCTTGGGCTTGTCGATTTGGGAACCCCTCCGGTAAATGCCCATGAGGATCCCAATGCCGAACACCATTGTGATGTCGATGGTTGCCTTATGCGGGCCGAAATAGAATTCGGCAGCGGGTTGCTCGGTGCGATGAATAAGCGCATGCTAGCCGGAAAAGGTGCCGTACCGGGACTCGACTCGGAGTGCATAACAGATCTGCAGGCTAACGGCGGCCGCTAAACGCCTGTTTTTCAGGGGATATTCAGGTACTTGTGTGTCTGAAGGGATACCTTCCATTTGGGGTTGGCCATGACGTATTCCACGATATAAGGGGTGACCTTTTCCCGTACGCTCCATTCGGGCTGTAGATACAGGATACAGTCGGGACCCACCTTTGCAGCGTGTTCTTCAGCAAATCGCAGATCGTCCCTGTTGTAAACGATCACCTTCAGTTCATCCGCTTTCTTGTGAATATCTCCCACCGGTGCTTTGTTCTTCTTGGGAGAAAGGCAGATCCAATCCCATGACCCGGTAAGGGGGTATGCCCCTGAGGTTTCAATGTGGGTTTTTAGGTTTTTAGCCTTGAGCAGGGTGGTAAGGGGCGCCATATCCCAGGTAAGGGGTTCACCCCCCGTTACCACGATGGTATCCGAACACTTGGCAGCGTTCTCTACTATGGTCTCTATGGCCGTGGGAGGATGAATAGCCGCATTCCAGCTCTCCTTCACATCACACCAGTGACATCCTACATCGCACCCGCCTACCCTGATAAAATAGGCAGCTGTCCCCTTGTGGTACCCTTCGCCCTGGATCGTGTAGAATTCTTCCATGAGGGGGAGCATAATCCCCCGATCTACCAACTCCATGATCTCTTTGACTTCCATGGCGCAAAGATACGTCTAAGTTGGCGAGAAATCGAACAAGTAGGCAGCAGTATCCGGCTAATTCCTGACGGCTATCACATCGATCTCCACCCTGGCGCTCCTCGCCAGTCCGGATGCGGCAAAAGTGGTCCGCGCCGGCTTTTTGACAAAGTATTGGGAATAAACGGCATTGAAATCGGAAAAATCATCCATGGTACTCAGGATAACAGTGCATTTCACTACATTATCCAGGTCGAGCCCGTGCTGTTCCAGCACTTCTTTGATATTTTCTATGGCCCGCGTGGTCTCAGCCCGGATCCCTCCCTCTACCAGGGTACGGGTGCTGTGGTCCATCCCGATCTGACCGGCCAGAAAGAACAGGTTTCCCGCTTCCACCACATCACTAAAAGGGGCCGTTTGCTTTTTGGCCTCGTGGGAAGGGTGAAAAATGATGCCCGGGTTGTCCTGGGCCAGGACGGCTGATGTCAATGCAAGCGTCAGATAAGAGGAAAGCAACAGCAGGAGTTTCATGATTTCACTTTTTTATTGTTGCTTAAAATTACCCTATTTTTATCAAAAATTAAGATCGATGGGTAGGAAGGAAGATTTCTTTGCACACATAGAGGAAGGTTATAAGACCAAAGGGGATTACATCGCCATGGGAGCAGCCATGCTGGATGGGGAGGCTGTCACCAACGCCCTGGTGAAAATCCCGTTAAAAACACTTAACCGCCATGGACTGATCGCCGGTGCTACCGGGACCGGGAAGACCAAAACTCTGCAGGTACTGGCTGAGAACCTCTCAGACAAGGGAATACCTGTGCTGCTCATGGACCTGAAAGGCGATCTTAGCGGACTGGCCCAGCCCAGTCCGGGGCATCCCAAAATAGATGAGAGGCACGAAAAGATCGGATTTTCCTTTACCTCAAAAAAATTCCCTGTAGAGATCCTCTCCCTTTCCGAGCAGGATGGAGTAAAGCTGAGGGCGACCGTATCCGAGTTCGGCCCCGTGCTGCTATCCCGTATCCTCAATCTGTCTGACACCCAGGAAGGGATCGTAGCCGTGATCTTCAAGTATTGTGATGACCATAAACTCCCCCTGCTGGACCTGAAGGATTTCAAGAAGGTGCTGCAGTATGCAACTGGAGAAGGAAAAAAGGAATTTGAAGAAAGCTATGGACGCATAGCGACCAGTTCTACAGGGGCAATCCTCAGAAAGGTGATCGAATTGGAACAGCAGGGAGCCGACCTGTTCTTCGGGGAAAAGTCCTTTGATGTGAACGACCTTACCAGAATTGACGAGGAAGGGCGGGGAATGATCAGTATCATAAGACTTACCGATATACAGGACAGGCCCAAACTGTTCTCCACCTTTATGCTCAGCCTGCTGGCAGAGGTTTATGCCACCTTTCCCGAGCAGGGAGACAGTGACCGGCCGGAACTGATCCTTTTCATAGATGAGGCCCACCTCATCTTCAAGGAGGCTTCCAAGGCTTTGCTGGACCAGATCGAAAGTATTGTCAAGCTGATACGTTCCAAAGGAATCGGCCTGTACTTCGTGACCCAGAATCCCACGGATGTCCCGGACGCTGTCCTGGCGCAGCTGGGTCTGAAGGTACAGCACGCGCTCAGGGCTTTTACGGCTAAGGACAGAAAGGCGATCAAGCTTACGGCAGAGAATTATCCCATCTCTGAATACTATGACACCAAGGAAGT
>NZ_JBFGBM010000100.1:0-9667 GCF_041567615.1 Muriicola sp. | reverse complement strand
GATAACACCTTGTCTTTATAGTATACCTGTGGGAGGTTGTTGAGGACCAGGTCCTGTAGTTCTTCTTCCACAGGCACAGGTAGGGTAACGATATCATCTGAAAAATTAAGGAGAACCAGCATCTTTTCTCCCTCCCATTCCCGGGTGTAGGCATAGACCTTCTCGTGATCCGGTAAAAGCAGGGTATAGGCCCCATATACCAGGACGGGATTTTCCTTCCTGAGCGTTACCATGGCCTTGAAATGATTTAGCACAGAACCTGGGTCCTCCTGCTCTACGGCCACATTCACGGTCTTGTAATTCTCATTGACGGGGAGCCAGGGCGTCCCTGTGCTGAATCCGGCGTTCAGGGTAGTGTCCCATTGCATGGGAGTCCGGCCGTTATCCCGGGAGGAGAATTTCAGGTTGGTCATATAAAGATCCAAATCTCCTCCGGCTGATTTTACTTTCTCATACCCGTTCAGGGCGGCGATGTCCCGGTATTGGGTAATACTGTCAAACCCTATATTGGTCATCCCCAATTCATCCCCGTAATAGCAATAGGGTGTACCCCTCATGCTCAGGACGAAAGTGTTCAGCAGTTTAGCAGAAGCCTCCCTGAATTTCGGATCGTCATTCCCAAACCGGCTCACGAGTCGGGCCTGGTCATGGTTGGCTAAAAATATGGACAGCCAGCCCTTTTCGGCGAATTCGGCATCCCAGCGGGAGAACACCTCTTTGAAGTGTACCAGGGAATATCCCTCGGGTTTGGCGATATCTACCCCTTCAAAGGCATAGGCCATGTTGAGTTCATTCCTGTCTGCATCTACCAGTTCATGGGCTTCCTTGAAGTTTCTCCCGGCTCCTTCGGCTACGGACATCACGTCGTATTTGCTGAAAACCTCCTCATTCATTTCTTTCAGATAGTCGTGGAGGCCGGGCTGCATGGCGTAGTACTGAATAAAGTTCTGCTCCAGGTCGTCCGGGAATTCAGGATAGGTGGTATCCTTGGCCGCAAACTGGAAAGCATCCAGGCGGAAGCCGTCCACCCCTTTATCGGCCCAGAATTTCATAAAATCATATACCTCCTGCCTCACCTTGGGGTTCTCCCATTTCAGGTCGGGTTGTTGTAGGGAAAAATAATGCAGGTAGTAGGCATCTGTGATGGAATCGTATTTCCAGGCATCTCCTGCGGCATCGAACAGGCTGTAACGGTAAGGCGGTTTCCCTTTTTCGGCAGGCCACCAGTGGTAATAATCCCGGTAGGGGTTGTCCCTGGAGCTACGCGATTGCAGGAACCATTCGTGCTGGTCACTGCTGTGATTCACCACAACATCCATGATAAAACGGATCCCGCGCTCGTGCATGCCTTCCAGCATGACATCAAAATCCTCCATGGTGCCGAACTCCTCCATAATACTGCGGTAGTCACTGATGTCATAGCCGTTATCTGCATTGGGGGAACTGTAGATGGGGTTGAGCCAGACCATGTTTACCCCCAGGCTCTGGATATAGTCCAGCTCCTCAATGATCCCCTTCAGGTCACCTATCCCATCTCCCTCCGTATCCTTAAAACTACGGGGGTAGATCTGGTAGACAATGCCTTCTTTCCACCAGGAGTCGTCTTTTTTTACAGGGGTTTCAGCTTTCTCGGCACAACCGGCCATACAGAAGGCCAGTGCGGTAAATACAAGGAGGTATTTCATGTTGCGTCAGCGTTTGAAATCTCCTTAAAAATAGGGAATATGGACCAGTTTCCGGTCGCTTATTTTGAATTTATGGTTGAACCTCTTTTTGTAAGAGGGCCTGCGAATCTTTACTGAATTCGGTATTCCACGTAGAGCAATGCACGCACTTTCAGAGTCCCCAAATTGACCGCAACATCGGCACTTGCCCCCTTCATATTCATATCGGATTCTACGCTCATCATTGTATTCCTTTGCAGGTCATTCATGGGATAGGACACCTCAGGAGCCACGTTGCTGATCCTGATGATCTCCTTCTTTGTCTCGGGCATTTGGGCCAGGAGTTCTTCGGCCAGGGCATTTGCTTTTACAAGGGCATCTGCATGGGCTTTGTTCTTTAGCCCGTCCATGTCTGTATGAGAATACGCCAGTCCCCCGAGATTCAGGTTTTCATTCTCCATCAATTTGGAGTAGATCATAGAAAGGGAATCCATCGACCTTACCGTAACTACTATGGAAGTTGAACTTTCATACCCGATGAATATCTGCTCCCCATCATCCCATCTGTACTTTTTATTCAATTCTACGGCAGTGGTAAGGATATCTTTTGATGCGATCCCGAATCCTTTCAGCTGCTCACTGAGGGCATTTGATTTTTCCTCCAGGCACGTTTTGGAAGCCAGCAGATTAGTTTCCAGGCAGTTGAGATTAGCCCGGAAAGTGGCCATGTCGGGAAGAGTCTCGATTTCCCCAACTGACGACAGCAATATCGTCTTGGGGACAGTTAATGTTTGAGTATTGCCTACGCTGCAACCGGTTAGCAGCATGAATGTCAGAAGTAGAGTCAGTGTTCTCATAAATTTCATTTTTGTAGTCAGTCCAAATCCTGTGCCAATCGGTGAGAATTCCCCTAAAAATAAGCAATATGAATAAGAGGTTACGGGCCTCTTCATATCCTATTTAAACAGCAAGAGACTACTTATTCAAAATCGGTTTCAGGTGACCATCTTGCCCTGTCATTTCCCAATGCCCGAGAGAAATCGGGATATTGCCTATACCGTTGAGGGTATCCATAAACTCCTTCACCTGAAAAGGTTCTCCGTCATCCTCCATCATTTTAGCAAAGTCGGCCATAGCACTTTCCAGCAGGTATTTCCCCGTGATATAACTACTGCCGTACCCTGGTTGACGCATATAGAGATGTTGTTCAAATAGCAGCAATTCCTTCTCAGTCTTCATCCAGCCCCTGGGTGTGTATTCTGAATGGATCCCCCCGGCCTCTTCCATGGTCATCATATGGGCGTGCGCATAGAGAGAACCGAGTCCACGGGCAGCCCGCTGGGCGATCATGATATAGACGATCTCCCTGCTTCGGGGAGAATCATCGTATAAGCCACCTTGCAGGAACAATTCTTCCACGGCCGTAGCCGTACCCTCATTGCGTGAATCAAAGATATTGTAAAGGAGGGGGCCTCTTCGGATCTCGCTTGAGTGGGGTTCTTCCCTCATCCGCGCCAGTTCGAACCAGTGGTAGAAATGGGAATATAAAGGCCTGGGATCGTAATGCTCACCTATTATAAAGAAGTTTCGCTTTTCCTCGGGGACAAAATTGCCCAGGTGTTCCCGGAGGGCGGGTTCAAAATAATCCTTTACCGTAACGATGTCCTGCCCGTCCAGGAAGGCCATCAGGCTTTCCGCAGCCTCATTAGCCAATTTATCATAGGCCTCCGGGCTGTCTGCCGCCATCATGGGTGGCAGATCCCTGTTCCGGTGTTCTTCCATTTTCAGGGAAGACCAGGCCCTGGCCAATTCCCTTTTTAACAATAGTACTTCATCCTCCCAGTTCAGGGGTACCAGGTGCACGTTCTGCAGATACCAGGTATAGTTTTCTTTCCCTATCCCGGAGGGACCGGTCTTATCCTCGGCTTCCTTCCTCAACCAGGCAGCGAATTCTTCTGTGGATCTGATGGCTTTTTTGATGGCGCTGACCAATAAGGCATCCCGGCTTACGCCTTCCCGATTCAGGATAGCCGACAGGTCTCTGACCTGATCTTCGATCACCCGGATTCCCGCCCTCCAAAGCTCTGCCGCATTCCCGGTCAGGTTTTCCCTAGCCTGTGCATTCAGTGGCGGGATGACGCTGAGGTCCGAAAGAAGTCGCTTCCTTTCTTCCCCGGTGAGAGGAAAGGAATAGGTCCAGATCTCTGTAGTCTTGTGATGGGTGGGTCCTTCGTGTGCGGGCACATCCGATTTGTACGTCCACAGGGATTTGTAAAAAGCAGGGTCCCTTTGCCAGGGCTTGAGAATACGATGATTGAAATCATACCCGTTCATCTCGGCCCACACCAGCATCCAGTCCACTTTCTGAGGGATCTCCCAGCCCGTGGTATCTATAGCCAAAAGCTGGCTGCGCATCGACTGGAATTCCGGCCATCGTGCCTCAAAAGTGGCAGCCGAATAATCGGGAGCACCCTCCCGCATGGGAGGTACTTCAAAGGACCGCCATGCCTTAAAAAGGGAGACCAGCTCCCTGAGTGTATTCTTGGTTTTATCTACCTGTCCTGCACAGGAAAATGTGAGAATTAAAGCAGATACCAGCAGGGAGATTTTTTTCATATGGAGATGGGTTATGTACTCAGTTGTGTTAAAAGTAGGGAAATGGATTCAGTGTGAAAAGTATCCTCTCCCAACCCAGGTAACTGAGTATACGCCCTGATCACAGGCCGAGCTTAGTCCGCAACCGACCCCATTGTTCCGCAAACCAGCTGGATTCAAGGCTCAGGTCTTTTTCATCCAGAATTTTTATGCCATCCTCATATCCTTTCTGGATGAGTTCTTCTATCTGACTTGTATCGGCCCTGTCAAAACCGGACAGGTCGGGTTTGATCAGCAGGTCGGCATTCTGGGTCTGGAATTTGGCCGACTGCTGCATAATAAAGTGGAAGCTGTTTAGTAGTACATCCAGGATATTCTGAGGTTCCTGGTATTCGTGCTGGGCATTCAGATCGACCCCGATCACGTATTCGGCTCCGATCTCCCTCAGGGTTTTGATGGGAACATTCTCAACGATACCCCCATCCAAAAGCATCCTTCCCCCGATCTTTACGGGTTTGAACAGCCCGGGAATACAGGTACTGGCCATAACAGCCTGGGCTACGGGACCTTCCCGAAGCACCACTTTTTCTCCCGTTCCCGCATTGGTGGCGATGATGGCCAGGGGTATGTCTGCCTCTTCTATCCGCCTGTCTCCAATGTGCTCCACAAGAAGATCCCCGAACTTTTCATTAGACAGGAGGCTGTATCGCGAGAGGGAAATGCTGGAGATGTCCATCCACTTCAACTTACAGGAGATCTCATTGATCTCTTCCCAATCTTTGCCAAAGGCATAAAGGGCAGCCACAAAAGCACCAATACTGGTGCCTGTTATGAATTGGATGTTGATTTCCTTTTCCTTTAAGGCTTTTAAAACACCTATGTGAGCCGCCCCCAGGACGGCGCCACCGCCCAGGGCAAGTCCTACTTTTTTCATTTCAAAGCAATTTACGATTGATGACTATTTCCACAAATGGTCATTTACAAAATACAGCAAAATGAGGATTTGTCCGGTGGCGGAAAAAATTCGATCACAAAGTAAAGGGTAATTTAAGGGAAAGAAGCACCTGTAATACTAAAGATTCTGACAACCTGAGGCTCTCTTACCTGTTTTTCCTGCGAAACCCCTGGCGATTTCCGCCCTTCTTTTTATTTCGGTTTGCGAAAAACTCCTGTTTCCTGCGCTGCTTTTCTTTTTCTGCTTCTTTCTTTTCAGCAGCATTCATAGGTCGGTCTGTCTGGGGGAAGGGATGGTCACTAACGATCTCGATCTTCTGGCGGGTGAGTTTTTCAATATCGGCGACAAAGGCATTCTCTTCAGGTTCACAAATGGAAATGGAAATGCCCTCTTCTCCGGCACGGCCGCATCGCCCGATCCGGTGCACATAAGTCTCGGGTTCATTAGGAATGTCGTAATTGATCACATGCCGTAGTTTATCTATGTCTATCCCCCGGGCAGCGATGTCGGTCGCGACGAGCACCCTCTTTTTTCCGACTTTAAAATCCAAAAGAGCCTTTTGCCGTTGATTTTGGGACTTATTCCCATGTATGGCAGCCGCTTCGATCCTTTTTTTGTGCAGGTTGCGAACAATCTTGTCGGCCCCGTGCTTGGTACGGGAAAAAAGCAGTACCTGGTCCATCTCCGGATCCTGCAGGATGTGAAGTAGCAGATCATTTTTTGAAGCCTTATTGGTAGTGTAGAGATACTGCTGGATGGTCTCCGCAGTGGAAGACACAGGGTTTACCGCTACCTTTTTGGGATTCTTCAGGATCTGGCGTGACAATTCCACAATACTCTTGGGCATAGTGGCCGAAAAGAAAAGGGATTGCCGTTGTCTGGGCAACTTGGCAATGATTTTTTTAATGTCGTGGATAAAGCCCATGTCGAGCATTCGGTCTGCTTCGTCCAGCACAAAATACTGAATGTGCTCCAGGGAGATAAAGCCCTGGTTCATCAGGTCTAACAACCGACCCGGAGTGGCCACCAGTATATCGACCCCGTCGCGCAGGGCGCTCGTTTGAGAACCCTGGGAAACACCCCCGAAAATAACAGTATTCCTAAGATGGGTGTATTTTCCGTATTCACTAAAACTCTCGCCTATCTGAATGGCCAGTTCCCTGGTTGGGGTCACTACCAGGGCTTTAATATTTCTATTGCCCTTATTGTGTTGATTGCTCGTGGCCAAGTGCTGCAATATCGGAATAGCAAAGGCTGCAGTTTTCCCCGTACCGGTTTGAGCGCTTCCAATGACATCTTCTTTGCGGAGGGCAAGGGGAATAGCACTGGCCTGTATGTCTGTGGGAGTAATATAGTCTACATCCTTAAGGGCTTTGAGGATGGGAGGGATCAATTTTAGATCTTCAAAGGTCATGTTGTTTTCTTTCAGGCTGCGAAAGTACTACTAAATAGCCCAGTAGCATAGGGAAAAGACTAATAACTGCCTTTGGTAGTTTTTTGGGAAAACCTTTCCAGTGTTTTAAACCGGGAGGTATGGCCTGAGCATACTCTTTGGATTTTATAGTGCGGAATGGAGATGTATTGCGGTATGCTCAGACCCGGTGTCCCATAATTTATCACTACCTTTTTCCCGGTTATAGCAATCAACTTATTTACCGAAGAGTTCAAGTCAAACTACAATCCTTATAAACCTGACCTTATGAAAAGAATTATTGGAATCCTCCTGTTAGTATTGGCCGTTTACCTGGGTTATACCGGGATCACGAAGTTCTCAGACAGTTCTTCATCTGTAGACGTGCTCGGGGTGGAACTCAAGGCAGAGAATACTCAGCAAAAGAATACGTCTTACCTGTACATAGGATTTGCGGTAATAGCTGCGATTGGCGGGATCGTCCTCGCCAAATCAGACAGCAAATAATGCATTTACTTTAGGGAATCCTTTACAGAAGGATGATGAGCAGCAAGATGATGATCAGTGCCCCGGCCGAGATGTAGATCCCGTTTCCGGTAGTGCGCAACTGGGTCTTGATGGCTCGTACCTCCTTTCGAAGGGCCTTTTTTTCTTCCCGTTTCAGGTCTGATTTATCCATGGCCTTGATTTCCTCCAGACGGTCCAGCATGACCCGAACCTCAGCAGGGATCTCCGTAGGTTCAGGGTTCCTTTCTTTTTTGGCAGCGTGAACAGGATTGCTCAGGCCCAGAGTAAAACACAGGAAGAGGGCAATTAAGGATACTTTTTTCATCGTTTGCATTTTAAGGTTGAACCTCAATGTACTTTTTTTTTATCAGAATTCCATGGAGACGGGAAGTCCTATCTCAGAACTTCCCATGATCATTTGGGACTCCATGGAGGGTATTCGTATTTAAGATCATTCGACCAATGTCTGTATGTGTTCGATATTTTTCCTAATAGGCCAGACAGTTGAGAATACAGCATCCAGGTTTAATGCTTTTTATGTCCGGGTTCCCATATAAGCCTAATAAAGGAACTCAACCGCTGGTTTTCACGGCTTACAGGTATCCCGGCAACTATTCCAACCAAAAGATTGTCTGCGATACCTAGCCGCATTTGGGGGCGTACGGTCATGTCAAAATCCCTGTTCCCAATTGTCTTATTGAACTCCGCCCCAATAAAATTCCTGGTACCGGTGATCATATAATGAAAACTCGAATGTATATCGTAAGCTGTATGTATGACTGCCGTTCCAAAAGTCTTCTCTATTCGTGGCCCGGTGTAGACCAGGGTGTGAAAATTGTTACCCCAGCGTTTAGCCACCACGAGAAAAGGATTGTACACATTTCCTCTGATGAAAGGTTTGCCAAAATCCCTGAAATCGGATAATTCAAACTCATTGATATAGCCCAGAGCCATGGAAGTGGCCATCGGCTCACTGACCAGGAAGGACCATTGGGCAGCGATTTTCAAACTGTTCAGCCTGTTGGATGGAACATCATTCCTGCCGGTCCCGTTTACAGGAGAATAAAATGTGAATGGCAGCTCTACCTCCAGTCCCAAGCGATCTACCGGAGCCCATTCGTATTCGATCAGGGCCTCGTAAGAATCAAACTGGAGGTTGTCTGTAAGTCCGAGCCCGATGTTCCATTCTTTTTCACCCTTTCGGGCACCAAGATCCCGGATGAGGTCTATGTAAAGGGGTTCTGCATGCAGGACCTTATACGGTTCCCGATGTTCTTCAACCTGGTTGATGTAAAGACTGTCTTTTTCCGCGTCTGAAATTTGGGCAATCGCGGATGCCCAGGATACCAAAGACAAAAGTGGTATCACCCATGAATGAAATTTCATAATTGATTTGCTTTTTAAGTGTGGGAATTCTTCTGAAACCGAGAGGTCACAGAAATTCTATAGTGAAAAACAAATCAAAACTTGGGAGGAGGAGTATCAATCGCCTTGAAACCGGCGGTTAGCAGGGTATTTGGATGAAGGAATCGATTTTTGGTAGAGGGCGATGTAAAAGGATCCGCCTTTCGGTGGGTTGCCTCCCATACGAGAAAATCGACTTTTGTGTTATTCTTTTCATTGTGCTCTTCCCTGTCCCGGTCATCGGTCTCTTTAATGGCGTCCTCATATCCCAGGACTTTTTCCACGACGAGTTCCACGATACTTTCCTGGTCGTTGACCGTCAGGTCCTGGGGTGAAAAAGAGGGAACTTGCTCAATGGTATCCACACTGAGGTTAAGCAGGTACAGACCCATGATCCCGGCCAGGAATCTGGTGAAAACACTATGTCTGATTCGTCCGATCACGTCCCGAAATTAATACGCTTTTTTATTCCTCAATCAAAAGACCTTGTAGTTTAACATTGATTTAAGGGAGTGGGTTCGTAGTTACGCAATAGGTTCTGTTTTTTCAATCAATAGGAGAATTCAGGAAATCACGTAACACTATCATCATGGGTCAGTAAACTTTACTGCCTTCAAAGGAATTCCCGTCATTGTTGATCCAAAGCATCTTTGAAACGGCACCTTTTTCTTCTCTCTGGAAATCGATGTAGGAGTACAGGGTGCGACTAAAAAATCGGCCGTCTGCCAGGGGAATGAGTTCGGAGTATGTTCCTTCATTGGCACGGGCCAACATCCTGCCCTCGCATGAAGAAAGCGGAAATAACGGCTTTAAGAAAAAAAGCACGTCTCATGGGAACTCTATTTACATCCAACTAGGGGCAATTGATACCTGAAGGATATGGTATGACCTCCTACATTAAGGTATTCAACCCGGTTGCGGAAGAGCTGTAAAATAACGTCATAAACCGGGAAGATTCCTGGAAGAATCTTTACAATGTTCTCAGGTACTCAGCCAAATCCCTGGCTTCTTCCTGAGTGAGATTCTGGTTGAGCATGATGGCGTTGTTGTATTCCTTTAGAAGGGCCATAGCGATGGGATCTTCCCTGAGCATACCATCTGGGTTGAGCATCATGTTCATCACCCATTCCG
>NZ_JBFGBM010000099.1:0-9776 GCF_041567615.1 Muriicola sp. | reverse complement strand
TAGCCTTCCACGTCGAACCGTGCAGAATAGTCGGGCTCAAGTCCCGGATCCGGGGGTATGGTCCTGAATCCGCCGAAGTCATCAGGAAAATGCCCGTGAAAGATCATCAGGGGATACCGGGCCTCGGGATGTTCCTTAAACCCCTTGGGCAGCAGGACATGCGCCCCGAGGTACATATCGCGTCCCCAGAACTCAGATAACTTTTCGGAGCGGATCCTGATGTGCTTGATCCATTCGGTATCTTCGGGTTCCTGAATAGGCGGGATCTTCTGATCCATCAACACCTCCAGGGTCCCGATACCCTCCTCGCTCACGGTGATCTTCCTCGGTGTGCTGTACAGGTTACCGGGAGACCTGTTCCACTGCTGTCCCTCCCCGTTGTCCATGGGAAGTTTTACGGTCTGTCCTGTGGAAAGCTGAAAGGTCTCATATACATGAAAGAGGACCTGTACCCAGTATTCTCCAGGTGGCACCTCAGAAAGGTCGGGGATGGGATATCCAAAGGCACCCGAATCGAATGTGACAGATTCTCCCGGCTTCATCCCCTCGATATTCATCCCGTATATCAGCTGAGTGCCGGGGCCGTCATTGATCTGGAAGCGGGGTTCTGCCTTATTGTCCCTGGCCAGCATGAGCAACAGGCGCCCGTCGAGGGCGTCCCCGGATAAAGAATCAGCAAAGGCAATCGAAATGTCTGTGTTCGACCCTGTGGAATCAGTCCTTTTGCAGGAAAGACTGAGAAGGATCATACAGACTATTACAAGTAGAGTATTTTTCATTTTATCGATAAATTTTCGATAAAAGGTACCGTTTTTTGGGAATGCCGGCAATACCAAAGGGCCTTTTTGACCGTTTTATATAATCAGTAACTCGGTAATCGATACCTACTAAATTATTGAGCTATGAAACGTCCCTATGTCCTCTATTTCCTGCTTGTGATCATCTCCATCATCTTCACGTGGAGCTGCACCAACGACGAGGGTGACAACGATCTGGACATCCTCACCCCCAATGATACTACCCAGGCCGTACAGAGGTCTGTAGAAGTTCCCGAATAAAAAAGCCCCCCTGGCTGGGAGGCTCTCTTTCAATTTATTTAGTTCTTCTTACCATATCTTGACCCGTTTTTCCGGGGCGAGATACAGGCTATCACTCTCTTTCACATCAAAGGCCGAATAAAATTCCGGTACATTCCGCACCACACCGTTAACCCTGAAGTCTGCGGGTGAATGCGGGTCTGTGCTGATCTGTACACGCAGGGCCTCATCCCTGGCCTTGTTCCTCCAGGATTGGGCATAGCCGATAAATACGCGCTGCTCACCGGTAAATCCGTCCATCATCGGTGCTTCGGCCCCATTGAGGGACATTTTATAAGCTTTCAGGGCAATGCTCAGTCCGCCCAGGTCGCCAATATTCTCGCCCAGGGTAAATTCCCCGTTGATGTTGAGTCCCGGCAGGACCTCAAACTGGTTGTATTGCTCCACCAGGGCACCTGTCCTTTTCTTGAACTCCTCTTTGTCGGTATCGGTCCACCAGTTGCGCATGGCTCCGTCCCCGTCAAAGGTGCTTCCCATATCGTCAAAGCCGTGCCCTATCTCGTGGCCGATCACGGCACCTATAGATCCGTAATTAACGGCATCTTCTGCATTCAGGTCGAAGAAAGGGGGTTGCAGGATGGCTGCCGGAAAGACGATCTCGTTCAGGGTGGGGTTGTAATAGGCATTGACGGTTTGTGGCGTCATTCCCCACTCTTCCCTGTCGATGGGCTGTCCCAGCTTGGCGAGCTCCCGGTTGTATTCGTATAGCTGGGAGCGCTGCAAATTGCCAAAAAGATCGTCTGCCTTGATCTCAAAATCGTATTCTTTCCATTTGTTGGGGTACCCGATCTTGGGTGTGAACTTACTGAGTTTATCCAGGGCTTCTTTCTTCGTATCATCACTCATCCAGTCGAGCTCTTTGATACTGGCCTCGTAAGCCTTTAGCAAGTTAGAAACCAGTGTTTCCATACGTTCTTTTGCCTCAGGCGGGAAGTGTTTCTTGACGTAAACTTTCCCGACCACTTCACCCAGTGTACCGTTTACAGCTGAAACGCCTCTTCTCCAAAGTGGACGTTGTTCTTTAGTCCCCCGGAGCTCCTTGCTGTAGAATTCCCAGTTCTGCCGGTCCATGGCCTGGTTGAGCCTGGAGGCATTGGCATCGATGACGCCCCATTTCAAATATGTCTTCCAGGTATCCAGGGGAGTGGAAGTAATAATGCCGTCCAGTGCCCTGGTGTAATCGAGCATGAGAACGCCCAGTTTTTCCTGTTGGGCCAGGCCTGCTTCTCCCAGGAAGGCTGTCCAGTTGAAATCAGGCATGATATGGCCCAGAGTATCTACAGGGAACATATTGTAGAGGGAAACAAGGTCCCGAGTCTTTTCCTTCTCCATGTGTTCTTCTGCCAGGGTGGTCTCCAGCTTCATGACGGTACCGGCAGACTCTTTCCCGTTGGGAAGTCCGGCCAGGTCGAACATCTTTTCAACGTGTTCCACGTACTTAGTGCGGATCTCCTGAGACCTAGGATCGTCTTTGAGGTAATATTCCCTGTCCGGAAGGCCAAGGCCCGATTGCCAGGTGTACACGGTATAAATAGTAGGATCCTTGAAATCCTGATAGATAAACAGTCCGAGGGGTACGTTGATCCCCATTTTGTTGGCATAGGCAAAATAGGTGGCGAGGTCGTCGTAATCAGCCAGGGCATCGATCTTTTCAAATTCCGGCTTCAAAGGGGCCACCCCGATCTCGTTCCTCTTTTCGAAATTAACGTAAGAGGTATAGAGATCCCCGACCTTTTGCTCATCTGATCCTTCTTCAAAATCGCCTTCAGAGGACTCCTCGATGATCTTCTTCACGTTCTCTTCAGACTCTTCATAGACGATATAACCAACGCCGTAACTCGATTTGTCGTCGGGAATAGGGGTGTTCCTCACCCAGGTCCCGTTGACGTAGGCCGTGAAATTATCCCCTGGGTTCACCGTGGTATCCATATATTGGGTCAGGATACCCGAGGTTAGTTCTTTTTCTTCTTTCTTTTCGGATGTACAGGAGACTACGGCCAGGGCAGCCACAGCGATCAGGCCAAAGACAGTCTTTTTGATCATAATACAGTGTTATAGTTCGTTACCATTTGACTCTCTAAGTGCCAAAATGTTACACTTTCCGGCCAATTTTAGGTGTTAAAAGATGTGATCTCTACTGGATTTTTGCCCTGTGGCGCTCCCTGGCCAGGAGGGTATTCTTTAACAGCATGGCAATGGTCATAGGGCCTACTCCGCCGGGAACAGGGGTAATATAGGAAGCTTTTTCCTTCACCTTTTCGTAATCGACATCCCCGGTGATATAGTACCCTTTTTCTTTGGTGGCATCCTCCACACGGGTAATCCCAACATCGATGATCACGGCACCGGGCTTGACCATATCTGCTTTGAGGAAATGGGGTACTCCCAGAGCTGAGACCACGATATCGGCCTGGAGGGTAAGCTCTGCAATGTTCTTCGTCCTGCTGTGGCAAAGAGTGACTGTGGCGTTGGCTGCCTTCCCTTTCTGGCTCATGAGTATACTGATAGGCCTTCCCACGATATGGCTTCTGCCGATGACCACGGCATGCTTGCCTTCTGTATCCACCTTGTAACGCCGGAGTAGTTCCATGATCCCATAGGGAGTAGCGGAGATAAAAGTCTCCATGTCCAGGGCCATCTTTCCGAAATTGGTGGGGTGGAATCCATCCACATCCTTATCGGGGTGCACGGCCATCAGGACCTTTTCTTCGTCTATGTGTTTGGGCAAGGGGAGCTGAACGATATAGCCATCGATCTCGGGGTCTTCATTCAGGTCCCTGACCAGCTGCAGTAATTCTTCTTCCGTTGTCTCTTCGGGCAGGTGCTTCAGAGTGGATTCGAATCCGATACGCTTACAGGATCTTACCTTGCTGCCTACATAAGTAAGGCTCGCCCCGTCATTCCCTACCAGGACGGCTGCCAGATGAGGCACTTTTTCACCCCTTTGTTTCATTTCGGAGACCTCCAAGGCGATCTCATCCTTGATCTGATTTGAGATCTTTTTGCCGTCTAAAATGACCATAATTCGCGTTTTGGAAATTACTTTATATCCAGAGGAAGCCCCTGCCAGGGTTTTGAAGGCTTATCCCTTCAGACCTCCCATCATCTGCATCATCTTCTTGCCGCCTCCGCCCTGCATCATCTTCATCATCTTGCCCATCTGGTTGAATTGTTTCAGCAGTTGATTCACCTCCTGGACGCTGCGACCACTGCCTTTTGCGATCCGTTTTTTCCTGCTGGCGTCGAGCAGGGATGGATTAGACCGTTCCTCCGGCGTCATGGAATGAATGATAGCCTCTACGTGTTTAAAGGCATCATCGTCAATATCCAGGCCTTTAAGTGCCTTTCCGGCACCGGGGATCATCCCCATCAGGTCCTTCATGCTGCCCATCTTCTTGATCTGTTGTATCTGCTTGAGGAAGTCGTCAAAACCAAAGGTATTCTTGGCGATCTTCTTCTGGATCTTTCTGGCCTCTTCCTCATCGAATTGCTCCTGGGCCCTTTCCACCAGGGAGATCACATCCCCCATCCCCAGGATACGGTCGGCCATCCTGTCCGGGTGGAACACGTCCAGGGCATCCATTTTTTCTCCTGTACCAATGAATTTGATGGGTTTGTTGACTACAGACCTGATCGAGATGGCAGCCCCGCCCCGGGTATCCCCGTCGAGTTTGGTGAGGATGACCCCATCAAAGTTCAGGACGTCGTTAAAGGCCTTGGCGGTATTGACCGCGTCCTGCCCTGTCATCGAATCCACCACGAAAAGAGTCTCCTGTGGCTGTACGGCATCCCTGATCTGGGAGATCTCCGTCATCATGCGTTCGTCCACAGCAAGCCTACCTGCAGTATCTATGATGACCACATTCTGCCCATTAGACTTGGCATGGGCGATCCCCGCCTTGGCAAGGGATACAGGATCGGAATTCTCCTTATCGGAATACACGGGTACGCCTATCTGCTCCCCTACCACATGCAACTGATCTATGGCCGCTGGCCTGTATACGTCGCAGGCCACCAGCAGGGGGTACTTGTTCTTCTTGGTTTTGAGGTAATGGGCCAGCTTTCCGGAGAAAGTGGTTTTCCCGGATCCCTGCAGACCCGACATCAGGATCACGGAAGGATTGCCGGAGAGGTCAATTCCTGCTGCATCCCCACCCATGAGCTCTGTGAGCTCGTCCTTGACGATTTTCACCATCAATTGACCGGGCTGCAGGGTGGTCAGTACGTTCTGACCCAGGGCTTTATCCCTGACCTTGTTAGTGAATTCCTTGGCGATCTTGAAGTTGACATCCGCATCGAGCAACGCCCTCCTCACTTCCTTGGTGGTCTCAGCCACGTTGATCTCAGTGATCTGCCCATGCCCTTTCAGGACATGCAAGGCCTTATCCAGTTTCTCGCTTAAATTGTCGAACATATCTGCTTTACCTTTAGAGGAATGCAAATTTAACAATTGGAACGGGATCAGAGTAGTCCCCTTCCCGAAAATCCAAAGAAAAAGGGCCGCTTCCCGGAGGAGCGGCCCTTTTATCAACACATGGGGCAAAAAAGGTGTGCTTATGGTTTTTCGAAAACAAGCACATCATAACTTGCGTTGGTATCGCTGTAGCTCTTTAGCTCGATCCTGTTGCTGGTCATGGAAACAAAGTCCCAGTCGTCCGTCAGGTCTGCGAGCTCGCCTTCGATCCCTGCATTCAGGTAGACCTTGAGCTTGCCATCGCTGTTTCGTAACACTCTCCAGATCCCTGCCTGAGTAGTTCCGGTCTGTCCGAGCGTAATGCTCATCACATGCTCTGCTCCAAAGACAAAGGTATAGGGCATAAAATTCTGGGTTTGAACTACTTCCCCTTCTTTGTACTGGGCTACTATCCATTCACCACCCATCATCACATTTCGGATCTCCATCACATCGCCGTCCACATTGGCAGGGTCGTCGTCACATACTCTTTGTACGATAAGCTCATACCCAGTGCCTTCAATATTGAACTTCAGCCTGTCATTCCTGAGGTCGCTCAACAACCATTCGAAGTTCAGCGTAGGTTCATTTCCGAACTCGAGGGCCAGTACCAGCCTGCCCTGGGCGTTGGTCGTGATCACCCACGATCCCTCGGAGACGTTGATCCCGTTGCTGAGGGTCACCACACCTTCGGCCATGAACTTGAACTCATATCCGATCAGTCGCCTTACTTCTTCTCCATTGTTGAATACTCTCTTTATGACCCAGACACATTCCCTCAGGATCTCACGGAGGGTATTGGGATCATCGTTGAAGATATCGCAAACAGATTTCAGGATGATCTTATTACCGCCTTCGGCGTACAATTTGATCTTGCCGGGCTCTATCTCGTATACGAACCACTCCAGGTTGAAATCTACCAGGAACTCGAATTCCAGGTTCAACAGCACTCCTCGATCGGTCATACGGGTACTCCAGGTTCCATTCAGGATATTTCCGAGCCTGTCTCTTACGGTTACCCCACCATCTTCAGTGAAGTTCATCAGGTACTCAAAGTACTGGTCGGTCTGGCTGATGGCATCTCGCTGTACTTCCCTAACCAACCATGGGCATTCTGTTATGAGGTTGTTAAACCTCTCCAGGGTGAAATCGTCATCGTTATAGTCGTTGTCATCATCCTCATCGCAGGCATCCTTGGCATTTTCAATGGCTGCTGCCAGTTCGGTATTGCTGTTCACCACTACTTCAGTACCGTCGTACAACTTCAGGGTCACCGGGAAATCGATGCTGATCAGGTCATTCTCGTCAAGACCTTTGAAGAACAATCGTAATTCTTCGTCGTTGTTCACGGTAACGCTTCCGGTCTGCTGCTCATTGATATCAAACGTGAACAGGGTGATCGGATACACGAAATCGATACATTCGATGTCGTCATCAGCACCTCCTTCAAGACATTCCTCTGCAAGGGCCATTAGTTCCTCCCTGTTGTTGATCGTGATCTTGGAGTAATCACTAAATGTGATCGTAACAGGAAAAATGATCTCCAACACATCCACATCAGTGTCGATGGCATCAAAGATCTCTTCTATGACCTGCAGGTCTTCACGGGAATCAATGGTGATCTGTATCCCATTCACCTCTACGGTATAAGGAAAATCAAGTGCAAAACAGCTGGCGCCGTCTACAATATTGTCAAAGGACCCGTCATTGGAAGAGGTCCTCTCGATCAGTCTGGCCGTTGTGGAGCTGGCCATAATGGTTTGTTGCTCATCCGGCCCGGGCAATTCCTCAAACTCATCCTGGCAGGAAGTCACCATCAGTGTTGCCATAAACAGCAGGGAAAACACTGAATACTTGAATACATTTTTCATAACGATTTGGATTTTTTTGTTGTTCGTACAGAGATAAAACAGATCTCAAAGGAAAAACCCTACCCCATTTTTAATTTTTTTTAAAATATCTTTGAATGATACCGATCAAAAAACAGAACAACACCCTATGGATAATGTTTGTGAAGAACAGGTTTTCAATACCATCTTCAGGTCCAATTCTAAAACGATCTTTAATTACATATATTATAAATACGGCAACGAGGAAAAAGCCTATGACGCTGTACAAGAGGCTTTTGTCAAGCTTTGGGAGAACTGTGCCAAGGTTGCTCCGGAAAAGGCTAAGGCTTTTGTTTACAAAGTGGCCAATAATCTCTACCTCAATGTCCTGAAAGCGGAGAAGGTGAGGTTGAATTACGCGTCGAATGCCAGTACGAGTTCCAATCCCGAATCTCCGGACTTCCTGATGGAAGAGAAAGAGTTCAAAGAGAAACTCGACAGGGCCCTGAACAGCCTGCCCGAGAATCAGAGGACGGTTTTTCTGCTGAACAGGATAGACGGAAAAAAATATGCAGAGATCGCAGAGATGGAAGGGGTTAGTGTCAAGGCGATCGAAAAGAGAATGCACCTCGCCCTGAAAACCCTCAGAGAACAGATCGATGGCATCTAAATTATCACGTGCTCTCACCCCAGGTTTCACGGGGATCGAGAAAAAAAATATCGACCAACGGTAGGGTTTTTATAGACTGGAATGTTATATAGGAGTAACGTTTAGAAATCATGCAGGAAAATTACCTGGCCAAATGGCTTAATAACGAACTCAGCGAAGAGGAGCTGGCTGCCTTCAGGGAAACTGAGGAGTACGCCTCCTATGAGAAGATCGCCAGGGCTTCCAAAGGCCTGATGCCTCCCACTTTTGATACGGACAGGGCCCTTGCTGATTTAAAGAGCAGGAAGCAGCAGGAGACCAAAGTGGTCAGGATGCGTCCGGCCCGATACCTCATGCAGATCGCTGCCGCAGTGACCGTTCTGATCGCAGCCTCCATATTTTACATAGCCACACTCGATGAGACCTTTACGGCCGAATACGCTCAGCGCACGGAGATCGTCCTGCCCGATGCCTCGGAGGTGATCCTCAATGCAGGCTCTGAGCTGTCCTACAGCGAGAGGAACTGGGAGAAAAAGCGGCAACTCAACCTGGAAGGGGAAGCCTTTTTCAAAGTGGCCAAGGGAGAGAAATTTACCGTGAATACCGAAGCGGGAGCCGTAAGCGTGCTGGGGACCCAATTCAATGTGAAGAGCAGGAAGGGCTTTTTTGAAGTGACCTGTTATGAGGGACTCGTCAGTGTCTCATACAACAAATCACAGAGAAAACTGCCCGCGGGAAGCTCCTTCCTGGTCATTAACGGCAGGATCACAGACACCCAGGCACCGATGACCACTGAGCCGTCATGGGTCAACAATGAGAGCAGCTTTAGAAGTATTCCCCTGTCCTTCGTCCTCAAGGAGTTTGAACGGCAGTTCAAAGTAAAGGTTGAGACCAGGAACGTAGACCTCGGCGAACTTTTTACAGGTACTTTCAGCAACACAGATATGAATTTGGCGTTACAGAGTATAAGTACTCCTTCTCAAATAAGCTTTACCTTAGAGGGGAACAAAGTACTCTTTTATGGAGATAACGCGCCTTAAGAGTTTCCTTTTTTGTTTAGCCACCCTTTTCTTAGTCCACACTTCCGGTCTGGGCCAGGATGACAACAGGGTAGATCTGATCACCTACCTGTTAAGGCTGGAGCGGGAATTCAATGTCAAATTCTCTTATGTGGATGAGGATCTGAAGGACATCGAGGTCAGTCCGCCTGCAGAATCCGACCTCCACCTGATCCTCGATGCCATACAAGAGGGGACCCAGTTGAGGATTGATAAACTCTCCGAGAGATATTACAGCATCGTCCAGCGCACCACAATAGACATTTGCGGCTATGTTTACGATAATTACGGGTCGAATACCATACCCGGTGCGTCCGTAGAAGTATTGGGGGGTAGCGTGGCCATCGTCACGGATATGGATGGGAAATTCTCCCTGACCAATATTCCGAGGGAAGCCACTTTGCGCATCCGTTTCCTAGGTTTTAAACCGCGTTTCGTAACAGCATCCGACCTGGCAGGCAATGACTGCCCTTCCCTGCTTATGGCCGTGAGTTATCAGGAGCTGCAGGAAGTGGTCGTGTACCAATTCCTGACTACTGGTCTCACCAGGGAGACAGACGGCAGCATCCTCCTGAGGACGGATGATTTCGGAATCCTTCCCGGCCTGTCTGAACCGGATATCCTGCAGACCGTCCAGGCCCTCCCGGGAATCAAAAGCATTGATGAGACGGTCTCTGACATCAACATCCG
>NZ_JBFGBM010000098.1:0-9790 GCF_041567615.1 Muriicola sp. | reverse complement strand
GCCATACAGGTCTGGAGTGCTCTTGAGGAGGCCAAACGCTATTTCAGCCTTATCGGCAATATCAAGTTCTTCTTTTGGTTCGTCGGGATCTGCACCATCATTGCCGGCGTAGTTGGAGTGAGCAATATCATGCTCATCGTGGTCAAGGAAAGGACGAGGGAGATCGGAATCCGAAAGGCTCTGGGGGCCAAACCCTGGTCCATTATCCTCATGATCCTTCACGAGGCTATTTTTGTAACCGCCATTTCGGGTTTTGCCGGCCTTATCTTCAGCATGGCCATCCTGGAGATCGTCGGACCCCATGTTCAGGTGGATTACGTCGTCAACCCCTCAGTAAATTTCAATGTCGCATTGGCGACTGTCTTTGTGCTGATTATCGCAGGGACCATTGCGGGATTCTTCCCCGCCTGGCGCGCTGCTCATATCCATACCATTGACGCCTTGAGGGATGAATAAAAAAGAACGAAAAGATGTTTAACCGGGATCGCTGGAAAGAGATTTTAGAGGTGCTTACCACTAACTGGTTCCGAACCGTGCTTACCGCCTTTGGGGTGTTCTGGGGGATTCTGATCCTGATCATCCTCCTGTCTGCTGGGAAAGGACTCGAAAACGGGATACGAGCAGATTTCGGTGACATCGCGACCAACACCATGTTCATGTGGACAAGGAGTACGACCAAGGCGCATATGGGCCTGCCGATAGGCCGGAATTTCAATTTCAAGACGGAAGATGTCAAAACGCTATGGGAGAAATTTCCCCAACTCAGGTTTGTCTCACCCCGGAATCAGCTAGGAGGTTGGGGCGGAAATAACAACGTGATACGAGGGATCAAGACAGGTGCTTATAACGTGTATGGGGACTACCCGGAGATCATACAGCAAGAACCCATGGCCATAACGGCAGGACGATTTATCAACCACAATGACCTAGACAACAAGAGGAAGGTGGCTGTGATAGGGCAAGGTGTAAAGAATGAGCTCTACGAGCAGGGTGAGGAGGTCATAGGCTCTTATTTAAAGATCCAGGGAGTTAATTTTATGGTGGTGGGAACGTATAAAAAGCGTTCCGGAAACGGCAACGGGGAAGAGGGGCAAAAAGAGATCTACGTGCCCTTCACCTCTTTTTCCCAGGCTTTTAACCGGGGCAATAATGTGGGTTGGATGGCCATTACGGCCAAGGACGGATATCCTATTTCCGATATCAAAACAGGTATAGTGAACGAAATGAAAAGGGTGCACAAGGTACATCCGGAAGATACAAGGGCCGTTGGGTTTTTTGATCTTTATGAAGAATTCAACAGGGTGGAAAGCCTGTTCGGCGCCATGAACTTTATCGGATATTTTGTGGGTATCCTTGTCCTGCTCTCGGGGATCATAGGGGTGAGCAATATCATGCTTATCGTGGTCAAGGAACGTACCAAGGAGATCGGAATCCGTAGGGCCCTGGGCGAAGATCCCTGGTCTATCCGGAAACAGATCCTGCTAGAGTCGCTCTTCCTGACCATCATTTCCGGCATGGCCGGCATAGTCGTGGGTGCCTTGTTCATATACGGGGTCAATGCCCTCCTCTATGCCAACGGACCTGTAGATATGTTCATGAACCCCAGCGTCAACCTGGGAGTGGTTTCCGCGGCATTGTTTATCCTGATCATTTCCGGCCTCCTTGCAGGATTTATCCCGGCCCAGAGCGCCATCAAAGTCCGCCCGATAGATGCCTTGCGAACCGAATAAAAAATCAAACTGATATAATCTCATCGAAAATGAAAAAATCTGTTACCATCATCATCCTTCTGCTCATCGTGATCACCTTTGGCGGAGCCATGATCTACTTGTATCAAAAGAATGCTGAAGATCCGGTGGTCTATGAGACAGAACAGGCAGAAAAGCGCACTATTATCAAGAAAACGGTGGCAACGGGCAGCATACTTCCCCTGGAGGAGGTCCTGATCAAGCCCAATATTTCTGGTGTGATCGACGAGATCTATGTGGAAGGGGGAGACTATGTGAAATCAGGAGACCTGATTGCCAGGATCAGGGTGGTGCCCAACCTCAATGCCCTGAACGATGCGAAAAATGCCATTGAAGACGCCAGGATCAACCTGGAGGATCAGAGGAGGAACTTCGACAGGCAAAGTGAACTCTTCTCCCGGGGAGTGATCTCGAAAGTCGATCTGGAAAGGGCCCAGGTGACCTACGACCAGGCCAAACAGGCCTATTCCGCGGCCAATAAACGCTATGATATCGTGCAGACCGGGACGACCAGCGGGCTCAGCAATGCAGCCAACACCCTGATCCGGGCAACCGTCAGCGGGATGGTCCTGGAAGTGCCTGTAGAAGTGGGCAATCAGGTGATCGAGAGCAACAACTTCAATGAAGGGACTACCATTGCGGCCATAGCCGATGTGAACAAGATGATCTTTGAGGGTAAGGTAGACGAATCGGAAGTAGGGAAGATTAAGGAAGACCTTCCGCTCGAAATTACCGTAGGAGCCATAGAGAACAAGGTGTTCAAGGCCGTATTGGATTACATCGCCCCCAAGGGAAAGGCCGAGAATGGCGCCATTCAGTTTGAGATCAAAGGGACCCTTGAAAAAGGGGATACCGTATTTATACGGGCCGGTCTGAGTGCCAACGCTTCCATCATCCTGGCCAGGGCAGACAGTGTACTGGCCATCAAGGAGGCCCTGGTACAATTCGACCCCGAGACCAAGAAACCTTTTGTGGAAGTAGCAACCGGGGAGCAGCAGTTTACCCGCAAGGATATAGAACTGGGGATAAGCGACGGGATCTATGTGGAAGTACAATCCGGAATCACGGCCGAAGACAGGATCAAGGTCTGGAATGCTATTCAGCCCGAATCATTTGGGGGCTAGGTTTTTTTTAACACTATTTTTTAACAATTCTTGTAACATTTCCGCACCTTGACAGTCCAATGACAGGATCGGAATCTGAAAAAAGAAACGCACTGACCATGATTGAAATAAAAGATCTGCACAAATCGTACAAGATGGGAAGCAATTCCCTCCACGTGCTCAAAGGGATCAACTTTAATGTTGAAGAAGGGGAGCTGGTAGCCATCATGGGGTCTTCGGGTTCCGGCAAATCGACGCTCCTCAATATCCTCGGGATGCTGGACGAGGCCGATTCGGGAACTTATTTGCTGGACGGCATTCCGATCAAAAATCTCAATGAGACCAAAGCGGCCAATTACCGCAATAAGTTTCTGGGCTTCATCTTCCAGTCCTTTAACCTGATCAACTATAAAACGGCCCTGGAAAATGTGGCCCTTCCGCTTTACTACCAGAAGATGCCGAGAAAGCAGCGACAAGAGAAGGCGATGAAATACCTGGAGCAGGTGGGGTTGAAAGAATGGTCTCACCATTTGCCAAGTGAACTTTCAGGGGGTCAGAAACAGAGGGTCGCCATCGCCCGGGCCATGGTGGGAGAGCCCAAGGTACTTCTTGCCGACGAGCTAACCGGGGCACTCGACAGTAAGACTTCCTATGAGGTCATGGAACTGATACAGAACATCAACGACCAGGGCAATACCATCCTGGTGGTAACCCATGAAACGGATATTGCACAGATGTGTAAACGCATCGTACACCTCAGGGACGGGGTGATTGTCAAGGATGAAAAAGTAAAACAAGTTAGGGCCAAAGCCAATGTTTAGCAGAGATACCTGGCAGGAAATATTTCTCACCATCCGGAAGAACAAGCTGAGAACTGTGCTTTCGGGGTTCACCGTCTCATTGGGGATCCTCATCTTCGTGGGCCTGGTGGGCCTCACAAACGGTCTTCAGAACACCTTTGAATATTTCTTTTCCCAGGATGCCACCAATGTGATGTACATCTTCCCGGGGCGTACCTCAATGCCCTATAAGGGATATAAGGCACTTCGGCAGATCGAATTGGAGAACAGCGACCTGGAGGACATCAAAAAGGATTTCCCCATGTTCGTGGAGTATATCTCTCCCAGGATCTTCCGCAGCGCACTGGTCAAGTACAAGGAAGAGTCCAATAACTACACTACGATAGGGGTCGACTGGGGTCAGCAATTCGCCGAGAAGACCATCATAATGAAGGGGCGCTACATCAACCAGGAGGACGTAAAGAACAGAACTAAGAATGCCGTCATAGGCAGGTTGGTAGAACAGGACCTCTTTGGCAACATGAACTCCATAGGTAAGTATATAGATGTGGGTGGCAGTGTCTTTAAGGTAGTAGGCGTATTCCAGGACGATGGGGGAGATAATGAGGAACGACAATTGTATATTCCATACACCACCCGCCAGCTCATAGAAAAGAATACAGATAAGATCGGCCAGATCGTGATCGGGTTTAAGGAAGAACTGGGATACACAGGGGCCATGGCCTTCCAACGAAGCCTGGAAAAATACCTGAAACAGAAAAAATTTATCAGTCCGGAGGACAACAACGGATTCTTCATCCGAAATGTAGCAGATCAATTGAAACAAAACCAGGATTTTGCCTTTGTACTGGCCATTATCGCGGCCCTGGTGGCCTTCGGGACCATCATAGCCGGGATCATAGGAATCAGCAATATCATGGTCTATGTGGTCAAGGAGAGAACCAAGGAGATCGGTATTCGCAAAGCGATCGGGGCCACCCCCAGATCTGTGATCTCCGTGATCTTACTGGAATCTATTTTTATCACGACCATATCAGGGTTTTTGGGCATGTTTCTGGGAATCGCTCTGCTGGGTACCCTGGGTGATAAACTCATGGATGATTATTTTATCCTGAATCCGGGAATCGGGACCGGGTTGGCTGTTTTCGCCACCCTCCTGTTGATCATTTTCGGCACCCTGGCGGGCTATGTCCCTGCCAAACGGGCTGCCCGTATTAAACCCATAGTAGCACTTAGAGACGAATAGCATGAAGTTTTTATTTGACAAGAATACATGGCAGGAGATCTTTGGTTCTATTGGGAAGAACAAGACAAGGACGATCATAACCGTTATCGGCGTTTTATGGGGGATATTTATCTATATCGTCCTTGCAGGTGCCTCGACCGGACTGGACAACGGTTTCGAGCGCAATTTTGAATCGGTAGCCAAGAACAGTATCTGGACCTGGTCGCAGTCGACCAGCATGCCCTACGCAGGATATAAAACAGGCAGGAGGTTAACCCTCAAGGTGCAGGATGCAACTACCTTGCAGAATCGTGTCCCCGAGATCCAATACATCGCCCCTGTGAATACCAAAGGGGTATTCGGGGGAGAGGCGGCCCTTGGTGTAAGAGGCCTGAAATCTAACAGCTACCCTGTATATGGGTATTTTCCGGTAATCGCCAAAATGGCTACCCAGAAGATCTATGACAACGGCCGTTTCATCAACGAGGAGGACGAGGATCAGGCCAGGAAGGTCTGTGTGATCGGGGAGCGTACCCAACAGGAACTGTTCGATAAGGAGGAGGATCCCATTGGAGGGTATATCCGCTTAGACGGGATCTATTTCCAGGTGGTAGGCGTTCACAAGTTCACCCAGACCACCCCGTTCGGAACAGACGGGGACGTTTATATCCCATTTTCTACATTCAGGAAACTCTACAATACAGGAGACAATGCCCAGTATTTTACCATAGCCGCCTTTGATGATGCCGATGTAGTACAGGTGGAAAAGGACATAAAATCAGTCCTGAAGAGTGTACATAATGTGCATCCTGACGATGAAAGGGCCTTTGGGGCATTTAACCTGGGAGAGGTATTCGGAAAGATCATGGGCTTTGCCAATGGACTGACGTTCGTATCCCTGATTGTAGGGCTGGCCACTATTTTAGCGGGTGTCATTGGTATTGGTAATATCCTCCTCATTTCGGTCAAGGAAAGGACCAAGGAACTGGGCATCAGAAGAGCCCTCGGGGCCACCCCCAGGGAGGTGAGGTCGCTCATCATCCTGGAATCGGTATTCCTGACTATGATTGCCGGTATTGTGGGGATCATTATGGGAGCCGGGGTTCTCAACCTGATCAACAATGCCACACAAGACATTGAGTTTCCTTATACCAACCCCACGGTTCCTATCCCTCTGGTGATCGGAGCACTTCTGGTGATGGTGGTCCTGGGAACGCTCATCGGTCTTATCCCGGCTCAGAGGGCTGTCAGTATCAAACCTATAGACGCATTGAGAGAAGAATAATAAACTAACAACTTTAAATAAATAACACGGTAAGAAGATGAACAAATATGTAAAATACGGACTGATCGGAGTCCTGGTGTTAGGCGCATTATGGGCGGCAGCTTTCTTTATCAAATCCAACAGCAAAGGAGCCATCACCTACGATACCAAAAAACCTTTTATCGCTAGTATTGAGAAGAAAACGGTAGCGACGGGTAAGGTCATCCCCCAGGAAGAGGTCGAGATCAAACCCCAGATTACAGGGATCATTGATAAGATTCTTTTGAAGGAAGGGGAGGACGTAAAGGCCGGAGACCTGATCGCTGTGATCAAGGTCGTTCCTAACGAACAGGCTCTCAACTCGGCCCAGGGAAGGGTCAGGAATGCGGAAGCCTCACTGGCCAATATTCAGATAGAATACGACCGGAACAAAAAGCTTTATGACAGGGGGGTGATCTCCAATCAGGACTTCAACAACCTGCAGCTGAGGTATGACCAGGCGGTCGTGGAATTGGAGAACTCCAGGACCGACTACCGTATCATCCGTCTGGGTTCTGCCGGAGGTGCCAACAGTGCCAATACCAACATACGGGCCACGGTAAACGGAACCATCCTGGAAATTCCTGTCGAGGTAGGAGACCAGGTCATACAGAGTAACAACTTCAATGACGGAACCACCATAGCCACCATCGCAGACCTCAAGACCATGATCTTTGAAGGCAAGGTAGATGAAGGGGAAGTAGGAAAACTGAAGATCGGGATGCCCCTGGAGATCAGCCTGGGTGCCATTGAGAATCAGAAACTGGAAGCCAAGTTGAAATTTATCGCTCCCAAAGGAATTGAAGAGGCCGGGGCCGTGCAATTCAAAATCGAAGGGGATGTGGCCCTGAATGATTCCATCTTTATCCGGGCCGGATACAGCGCCAACGCTTCCCTGGTCCTGGAAAAGAAGGACAGCATCATGGTGATCCCGGAGGCCCTCCTTCAATTCGACAAAGAAAATGACAAGCCCTATGTAGAGGTAGCCACAGGCGACCAGAAGTTTGAACGCAGGGATATTGAAATCGGTATCTCCGATGGTGTGAACGTGGAGATCATCTCGGGCCTCACTGAAGAGGATGAGGTTAAGGTCTGGAATAAGACAGAGCCCATCAAACGAGGTGAGGATGAGGAAGAAGCAGAAAGCTGATCAGATTAAATAATACCAAAACCAAGCATAAAAGCAATCAAAAAAACGAGACCATGAGATACAGAATATCCCTCTTTTTCTTCCTGCTCACGGTGGGGACACTCACTGCACAAATGAGAAAGTGGACGTTGGAGGAGTGTGTGACCTATGCAGTGGATAACAACCTGACGGTAGAACAGTTCGAGCTAGACCTGGAGAATGCCCGGGTAGACAGGTCGGATGCCATTGGGAACTTCCTTCCCAGTCTGAATGCCACGATGAACACCTCCGGGAACACGGGACTTGTACTGGACCCTACCACCAACGTTTTTGTTACTTCAACCATTTTTTCTGCCAGCGGGAATGTGACGTCCGGCCTTACCCTCTTCGATGGTCTGAGGAATATCCACCGATTGAACAGAGCCAAGCTCAATGAGATCGCCAACCAGTACAGGCTGGATGACCTGGTAGACGATATCCGCCTCAACGTGGCGAACAGCTACCTGAATATCCTCTCCAACAAGGAATCCCTGAAAGTGGCTGAGGCGCAGTACGCTGTGACCATTGAGGACCTGAAGCGCACCAGGGAACTGGTAGAATCGGGTGTGGTTCCCAGGGGAGATCTCCTGGAAGTGGAAGCCACAGCCGCCACACAGGAACAGACTATCATCAACAACCAGAACCAGGTATTGCTGTCCAGGATCGCCCTGGCCCAGCTGCTGCAGATTACGGATTATGTGAATTTTGACATAGCCGATGAAGAATTCGATGTGCCCCCATCAGACATCCTCAAATATTCACCCAAGGTGATCTTTGACAAGGCTCTTTCCTTTAGAAATGATATTAAGTTTTCTGAAACAGGCGTTGAACTGGCAGAAAAGGACCTGGAGATCGCCAAAGGCGCTGTGTATCCTACTGTAGGGGCCTTTTTCAATTACAATACCAGGTATTCAGACCAGACCCGCGATCCCTTTACAGGGGAGAAGATCGCTTTTAAGGATCAGCTCTGGATCAATGACGGGATCTCGTATGGAGCACAGCTTACCATCCCCGTTTTTAACGGATTTAGTACCCGAAACAATATCAGGCGATCTGAGATCGGGGTGGAACAGGCCCGGCTGCAGCTGGAGCAGGCTAAACTCGACCTTGAAACCACGATCAACCAAGCCTATGTGGATGTGCAAAATACGGCCAAGGCCTACGAGGCTTCCCAGAAAACCCTCGAAGCCAGAAGAACGGCTTATGAGTATACCAAGGACAGGTTTGAGGTCGGACTGATGAATGCCTTTGATTTTAGTCAGGCACAATCCCGGGTAGACAATGCAGAGGCTGAGGTGGTGCGCAACAAGTACAACTACATCTTCAGGATCAAGGTACTCGAATTCTTTTACGGACTTCCCATTGTCCTGAACTAGACTATCTTTGTGGCCCTATGGCCTGTATACTCCATTTAGAAACGGCTTCCACCAATTGCTCAGTCTCCGTGGCTGAAGACGGTGTACTGCTGGCGAGCAGGGAGCACAACAGTGCTTCCTTTTCACACTCGGAACAACTTCACCTGTTCATAGAGGAAGTGATCGCAAATTCGGGGATCTCCCTTCACGATCTCGATGCCATTGCGGTAAGTAAAGGGCCGGGATCCTATACCGGGTTGAGAATCGGAGTCTCCAGTGCCAAAGGGCTCTGTTACGCCCTGGACATACCCCTGATATCGACAAGGACCCTAAGGTCTCTTGCCCTCCAAATCAAAGAAGAGAAAGGGGTGATCATCCCCATGCTGGACGCCAGGAGAATGGAGGTGTATACGGCTGTGTTTTCTGTCGATTACAAAGAACTGGAACCCACTCAGGCCCTCATCCTGAAAACAGATTCATTCCAGGAATATGCTCAAAAAGGGCCAGTTTATCTCGCGGGCAGCGGGGCTGCCAAATGCAGGGATTTTCTGAAGCATCCCAACTTCAGGATAGTGGATACGCTGGTACCTACATCGACGGCCATGTGCGAAGAGGCCTATGAAAAGTTTCGGGGGAAACAGTTCGAAGACGTCGCCTATTTTGAACCTTATTATCTCAAGGATTTCATCCTGAAACCTAAGTCGACTTAGCTACGGTTCAAACCCTGCCTATACTTCTAGGCTTTCTGATGTACGTCGAGTTGTGGGAACGGGATCTCAATACCAGCTTTATCAAACCTGAGCTTGGTCTCCTCGATCACGTGGAAATGAGCCGCCCAGAAATCCTCGTTCTTTGCCCAGAATCTGAGCGTGAGGTTCACAGAGCTGTCGGCCAGTTCGCCTACAAATACGACCGGGGCGGGATCTTTTAATATTCCGCTCTGCTCTGCACAGATTTCAAGAAGAATATCCTTTGCTTTTTTTATGTTGGAGGAGTAGCTAATACCGATATCGATCTTATCCCTTCGGGTATTTTCAGCGTTGTAATTGATGATGTTGTTGTTAGACAACTGCCCGTTGGGAAGAATG
>NZ_JBFGBM010000097.1:0-9970 GCF_041567615.1 Muriicola sp. | reverse complement strand
GGTCTTCAAGGTGGTGGATGCCCTGCTGACCACCGTCCCTATGATAATCATTACCTGGGTGCTCTACCTCCTGTTCAAAAAAACATACAGTCGCATCCCATATTCCAACATTGCCCTCGCATTGGCTTTTGTGGGCGTCTGGGGCTTGCTGATCTACCGGCTTTACGACAAATTCGCCCAGACCGGGAATGAGGTGGAGGCCAGTTGGTTCGCCATCCTCAATTCCTTCTTTATCATCACCCTGGCGCCTTTGTTTTCCCGCTGGTGGGAGAGCAAGTACAACCCCAGTGCCGCCCATAAATACGGGATTGGCCTCATCCTGCAGGGCCTCGGTTTTGCCGTGCTCGTCTTCGGGACCTTAAGCATTCCCCAGGGAGCTGCTTCGGCCTCGGTGAGCATGATCTACCTTATCCTCTCCTATCTGCTGATCACCATGGGGGAGCTCTGCGTATCACCGGTAGGGCTGTCCTACCTCAGCAAGCTCGTACCTCCAAGGATGATCGGGTTTATGTTTGGGATCTGGTACCTCGCCATCGCCATCGGACAGAAACTGGCCGGTACACTGGGAGGTATGATCGACGAGGTTACGGCCAACTATTCCCTCAGCAGCTTTTTCGGGATCTTTACGGTCCTATGTATCGCCCTGGGAGCAATATCCATCGTCCTGAACAGGCCCCTGAAACGTATGATGCACGGGATCCGGTAGGATCACAACTGATGCAGGGTCAGGGCACCCGATTTCGCGGTGGAGTAGAAAGGGATCCCATGGGCTTCGCAGGTCTTTTGCCATCGATTTACGTATTGGAGGTAGTTGCTCCCGTCTGCGACCACTTTTTGAGGTTTTAACTCTTCGAGGATACGACCCAGGTGCACTTTTGGAGACTGTATCAGCAACACCCCGGAAGCGTGTTCTGAAACCTTCGGAACCCTTCCTGTACTGTCTATCACGATCCAGGGCTTATCTCCCACTCTAAAAGAATAGGGCAGTTCCTGGCAGGAAGTTGTTTTTAAGTGCCTGTGCATGCGAAAGGTCTCTGCCATGGGCTTGAGAGGCCCAGGATCGGGGCTCAGGAGCTGAAGGTTCCTTCCCTCCTGGTACAGGATCCCGGTCCCGGCCACCCGGTGAAGGAGGACAATCTCCTGTTTCCCGGCATACTTTTCGACCTGATAAAAGGTCCATCCCTGCAGGCATAGCACAGACATCCCCAGGAATAAAAAGTTCCTGAACCTGGGTTTTTGAAAACTGACGACCAGGAGGGCAAGGAGCAGATACAGCAGCAGGAGGGATACTTTGTCCAAAGGAATGTCTCGCAGCACAAAGGCCTCCTGGTCTGCGATACTCCGGACGATGTTATTCATTCCCCCAATCAGAGAGGAATAGACCGAAGCCAGCAGATCGGGCAGGCTCTTCAGGCTGGCCAGGATGACCACGGGGATCCCTAATCCGATGATGAGCCCCAGAAAGGGCACCAGGAGGATAGCGGAAAGGAGGAACAAGCCCGGGAACTGATGGAAGTAATACAGGCAAAGCGGCATGACCCCCATCTGTGCGGCCAGGCTGACAGCGGTCAATTTCCACAAACGCCTCAGGAACCGGTTAGAAGGATACCAGGTTCTCATCAGTACGGGATAGATCCAGGCGATGGCCAGTACGGCGGCATAGCTGAGCTGGAATCCCACCTGGAAAAAGAACCGGGGTTCGATCATCAGGATGAACAAAGCCGAGATGGCCAGGATGTTCACGGTGTTCGAAGGCCTGTTGAGGAACAGGGCATAAGAGAGGAAAGAGAACATGGCGGCGGCCCTGACCACGGAAGGGGAAAGGCCGGTGAAGAGAGCATAGGCCCAGATCAGGATAATGGTGAGCAGGACGATCCCTGTCTTGCCGTGGCGAAGAGCTGACAGGGGCCTGAGGAAGAATCGGATCAGCAGTAACAGGATGCCGATATGGAGGCCGGATACGGCCAGGATATGGGCAGCCCCGGCGTCCCTGTAGTGCTGGTAGACCTCAGGATCCAGCTCATTTCTTTCCCCTAACAGGATGGCCTGCATCACCCCCAGTTCTTCCCTGCCCACAGAAGTAGCCCGGAGGGCCTTGACAATACCTTCCCTTAAGCTTAGCGCCATCCCCCTAATTGAAAGTCCTGTCGGGCCCAGCTGGATGTAATTGCCCTCCTCCAGTACCACCCGGTCATAGACCCCCCGGACTTCCATATACTCGTCATAGGCAAACTGGTAGGGGTTGGAAGGGGGAGGAATGGGTGTAAGCTTCCCTCTGAAAAGTAATCGGTCATGAGCACTCAAACCCGATGTTTTGGTTCTTTCCACCAGCCCCAGTATACATCCGCTGGCGATATGCCCGTTCAGGGAATTTACCTCCAGGAGGTATTTGTGATAATACCCCGAAGCCTTCAGGGTCTCTTGCACCCGGACCTCCCAAAGGTTTAAACCCTCCTGCAGGGCGTGGGAATAGTGATCAGGCCGAAAGTGGGACCGTGACAGGGAAAGGGAGAGGAATCCCAGGCAGAGGAAAGTACAGGCCACTGCGATCCCGAAAAGAATACCCTTCCTGTAATTCTCAAAGAGGAAGGTCAGGAGCAGGAAGGCGAAACTCAAAACCAGGGGGAATAAGATTACCTCAGGTGCTGTGGGAAAGGTCCAACCCAGGATGATGCCTGCTATAAAAGACAGGCATACCCGTACAGAGATAAAATCCAGGGGGTGCATCTCAAAGGATTCTCGTGGCCTTTACAAATGCGTAGTTCCAGTAGCCCTCTTTGAGGGAAGAGACGATCACGCCCCGGGAGGTGGTGGAGTGAATAAACCGGATATCATCGCCTTCTACTTCCACGACCAGGCCCACGTGGTTGATGCGTTTCCTTCGGTTGGAGGTGGTAAAGAACAGCAGGTCGCCCTTACTGACCTCTTCCAAAGAGATCTTTTTTCCTTCGTTAGCCATGTAGAATGAAACCCTAGGCAGGTAGATGTCGTGCTCCTGGAAGGTGATATACATGAGGCCGGAACAATCCATGCCTTTTCGGGTTGTACCCCCGTATTTGTATTTCACCCCGGTATAGGTGAGGGCGGTATTGATGATCTGTTCGGATCTGTCGGGGGATATCCTTTCCGGGATGTCGACGATCTCGGTACTGTCTGATAGGATGGAATCCCGGAGGATCTCCGATGGGGGGTCATCTGCCTCAACGGTGACCGTGTAACCGGATCCGTAGGTGGTCCGTTTTTTTACAACCCCACAGGACAGGGCTGTCAGGCACAAGATCACGACAAGGTTTTTTCTCCACATAGACAGTAAAAAAGGGGGCACCTTGTAACCAAAATTATAAATTATTTCTGAAGTGGGGATTCAGCGGAAAGCAAATACGGGCTTAACAGGAGAACCTTTTCTCAGGAATTTCTGAGGGAATCAACGATCATCCCGGCGGCTTTTTCGCTGGCCCCGCCCCCGCCCAGCTTGGCTTCCAGTTCTTCATAGGCCGTTAGAACAGCTTCCCTTCTGGGACCTGTGAGGACCGCCTTCAGTTCTCGGACCAGGGCCTTATGGGAAAGGTCGTTCTGGATGAGCTCTGTCACCACTTCCCTGTCCATGATGAGGTTGACCAGGGAGATGTATTTCAGGGTGATAATGCGTTTGGCGATCTGGTAGGAGATCCAGTTCCCTTTATAACAGACCACCTGGGGGACTTTGAAAAGGGCCGTCTCCAGGGTGGCCGTTCCGCTGGTGACCAGGGCAGCCTTTGAGCACTGCAGCAGGGCATAGGTCTCCCCTCTGACGAAGTGTACCCGACTTTCTTTTGTGAATTGAGAATAGAATTCTGTGTCCAGGCTGGGAGCACCGGCGATCACGAATTCGTAGTCCGGAAAGAGAGGAACCACAGATAGCATGAGGGAGAGCATTTTCTCCACCTCCTGTTTGCGGCTGCCGGGAAGAAGTGCGATGATCTCTTTTTCCCCTGGCAGGCCGTGTTTCTTTCTGAAGTTTGCAGGATCGACGGTTTCTTTCGCCTCTATGGCATCCAGCAGGGGATGACCCACATAATGAACCGGAAACCCGTGCTTTTCTTCGTAGAATTCCTTTTCAAACGGAAGGATGACGTACATCTGGTCTATGGAAGCCCGGATCTTCCTCACCCTGCCCTCACGGGAAGCCCAAACCTGGGGGGAGATGTAGTAATTCGTCCGGTATCCCTCGGCTTTGGCCCAGGAAGCGATCCGGAGATTAAAGCCCGAAAAATCGATAAAAATGATCACATCCGGACAGAAGGTACTTATGTCTTCTTTGCAAAAGGCGATATTTTTAAAGATTTGCGGCAGGTTGGCCAGTACCTCCGCAAAGCCCATAAAGGACATTTCCTTGTAGTGTTTTACGAGGGTTCCCCCGGCCTTTTCCATCAGGTCCCCACCCCAGCAACGGATATCAGCCCCTGTATCTGCCTTCTTCAAGGCCCGGATCAGGTTAGACCCGTGAAGGTCCCCGGAAGCTTCCCCTGCTATGATGTAGTACTTCATGTCAGAATACCTTGTAGAATAAGATGACCAGGGCAGCGAGCAAGGTGGCGATCAGTACTCCCTTGGCCCGCTGGTCCCTTCGGATCCTGAGAAATCCGAAAAAAGCAAGGAGGTTCAAAATGGCCCCAAGGGCCACCAGGCTCCCTAAGTAATTCTGTTCTCTGGCGACTTCAAGGGTCTCAAAGATCCCCAGGTCGGAAAATATAAGGATATAGAGTAAGGTTCCGAATACATTGGCAATGATTCCCACGGCAAAGCCGATGATGATTTCTTTTTTAGTGTTCATGTAAATTCCAAGTATTGATATCCTGAATAGCGAAGTGAGCCGTAAGGTCGAATTGGGTAGGGACCACAGAGATATACCCCTGAGACAGGGCCCATTCGTCTGTGTCCTCCCCCTTGTCCAGAAGCTGGAATTCTCCTGTGAGCCAGTAGTAGTCCTTTCCGCTGGGGTTCGTTCGCTTGTCGAATTTTTCTTTCCAGTTGGCCCGGGCCTGCCTGCAGACCTTGATGCCTTTGAGGTTTCCGTCAGCCACTTTGGGGATGTTGACATTGAGTACCACGCCTTTGGGAATCCCGTGTTGAAGCGCTTCGGCCACGATCTGTTTCACCGCTTGTTCAGCCGGGGTGAAGTCGGCTTCCCAGGAATAATCACAGAGGGAGAATCCGATGGCGGGGATGCCTTCTATTCCGGCCTCTATCGCTGCACTCATGGTTCCCGAGTAGATGACATTGATAGAGGCGTTGGAACCGTGGTTGATCCCGCTCACACAGATGTCCGGTCTTCGGTCGAGCAATTCCTGCAAGGCCAGTTTTACGCAATCGGCTGGAGTTCCACTGCAGCTGTATTCCATGGGGGCCCCTTTCTCAGAATCGATCACTACCCTTTGTGAATACAGGGTATTATCCAGGGTAATAGCATGACCCATTCCGGATTGCGGACTGTCCGGAGCAACCACAACTACCTCTCCGAGTTCCTTCATACAGCGCACCAGGGTGCGCAATCCCGGAGCCGTAATTCCGTCGTCGTTTGTCACCAGGATCAAAGGTTTGCTCATCTCGCATACTTTAAGCCGTAAAAATACGTTTTTACTGAGGATTAGTGCGGACCGCCTTTAACAAAAAATTATTGCCAGGGGCAATTATTGGCATGGTTTTTTCTCTATCTTAGAGACTGATTAATTTTATCAACCTCAGGTTTTTAGGGCGTTTCGCAAAGTCTTTTAATCTGAAGAAACAACAAGTACATGAAAAGGAATCTGGCTTTAGGTTTTCTGGCTGTTCTGATTGCTGTGGCTTCCTGCAGTTTTACGAACAAGTCCTTCGAAAACAATGACAAGGACAAGCTCTTATTAGATATCATCACCTACATCCTGGAAAAAGGACATTATTCTCCCAAGGCCATCAATGACGACCTGTCCGTAGCGGTCTATGAGGATTTCATCGACGTCCTGGACCCCACTAAAAGGTACTTCCTGGCAGAGGACATCAGGGATTTTGAACAGTACAAATTCCAGATAGACGATCAGATCAAGAACACCGATATCTCCTTCTTTAACCTGGTGAACGAAAGGTATATGAAGCGTATCGGGGAGGTGAAGGTGCTGATCTCAGAGATCCTGGACGAACCTTTTGATTACACCGTGGAGGAGGCTATCGATTCTGATTACGACAAAAGGCCGTTTACCAATTCCAGGGCGGAACTGAAAGAGAGGTGGAGAAAACAGCTCAAATTCTGGACCCTGAACACCTATGACTCCAAATTGAAGGACGAGATCCAGAAAAAGAAGGACGATCCCAATTACGTGACCCTTACCGAGAGAGAAGTGGAAAAGGAAGCCAGGGATGTCACCAGGCAGACACTGGAAGAATTCTTCGACTTTGTAGACAATATGGAGCGCAAGGATCGCTTCGCCCAGTATATCAATTCTATCGTCGATAAGTTCGACCCCCATACTTCCTACTTTGCCCCTGAGGACAAGGATTATTTTGACCGTCAGATCTCAGGTCGATTCGAAGGCATCGGCGCTCGGCTGCAGCCGGAACCCGAAGGCGCCAAGATCGTGGAGATCATCTCCGGAGGTCCCGTATGGCGCGGACAATTGCTCGAAGTGGGAGACGAGATCATCAAGGTAGGGCAGGAGAATGAGACCCCGGTCAATATCGTGGGGATGCCCCTGGACGATGCCGTGAAACTCATCAAAGGACCCAAAGGGACCAAGGTATACCTCACGGTCCGGAAAGTAGACGGCACCATTGAAGAGGTGACCGTTGTCCGTGATATAGTGGAGCTGGAAGAACAATACGCTAAATCAGCAAAGATCATTGACGAGGATAAGAAATTTGGCCTGATACAACTGCCCGGATTCTATGCCGACTTCAAGAATTACAACGATCGAAATGCGGCTACAGATGTGGCTAAGGAGATCGAACGTCTGAAGGAAGAAGGTATGGAAGGACTGATCCTGGACCTTCGTGATAACGGTGGGGGATCGCTGAGGACGGCAATCGACATGGCCGGGTTGTTCATCAAGGACGGGCCCGTGGTGCAGGTTCGGGCTTCAGACAATGATAAAATGGTCTATGAGGACAAGGACGAGAGGGTGCAGTGGGACGGACCCCTGGTAATACTCGTCAACGAATTTTCAGCTTCTGCCTCGGAGATTCTCGCTGCTGCCATGCAGGATTACAAGAGAGCGATCATCATAGGAAGCAACCAGACCTTCGGGAAGGGGACTGTACAAACCATGTATCCGCTGGAGAATGTGGTTCATGTGAATGAATACGGCGACCTGGGAGCCATCAAGGTGACCATCCAGAAATTCTATCGCGTCAACGGGGAATCCAACCAGCTGGAAGGTGTGAAGAGTGACATCGTCATCCCGGATCGCTATCGATACATCGTCCTCGGAGAAAAAGGGCAGTCCAACGCCATGAGCTGGGACAAGATCAATCCTGCCAATTACAGGGTATGGGATGGGAGTATCGACTTCGAAAAGATCATTGAGAACAGCAATAAACGAATCGCCCGGAATCCTCAGGTAAAACTCATTGAGGAAAATGCGAAATGGCTCAAGGATCAGCAGGACGAAATGACGGTTCCCCTGAATTACGACCTCTACAAGGCGCGGGATAAGGCGAACAGGGAAAAATCGGATTACTTCAAAAAACTTTCCGAGTACGATTCCAAGCTCACCTTCGAATCAGTAAGGTACGAGCAGGGCCTCTTTGCCAAGGACACCCTCCTGAAAGAAAAGCGGGAACGCTGGCATCAGAACCTCGTCAAAGACGTGTATATAGAGGAAGCCGTCAATGTGTTGAAGGACCTGAGGGAAGATAGGATGAAGGGTGACAAGCTTGCCCACATCAAGGGATAATGACAGATTAAACATATTAGGAAAAGGCCCTGTTAGGGGCCTTTTTTTTACGGATCTATGTTCATTCTCAAGCCTTGCTGAGCTTTTCGGCATGCAGTTTTCGCAACTTGTTAAGCTTGGGGGAGATCACGTAACTGCAGTACCCCTGCCTGGGGTTGTTCCGGTAGTAATCCTGGTGGTAATCTTCGGCTTCGTAAAAGGTTTCGAGCGGACTCACTTCGGTGACGATAGGGGCATCGAAGGAATCAGCCAGCTCTTTAATGACCTCCTTGGCCGTCTCGTGCTGTGCCTCATTGTGGTAATAGATCACGGAACGGTACTGGGTACCCACATCGGCTCCCTGCCGGTTCAGGGTGGTGGGGTCATGGGTCGTCATAAAGATCACGAGCAGGTCGTAATAGGTGATCACATCAGGGTCGAAAAAGACCTGGACCACTTCGGCATGGCCGGTAAGGCCGGAACAGACTTCCCGGTATGTCGGCCTCCCGGGGGCATTGCCTCCCGTGTACCCGGAAACTACCCGGTGAACGCCCCTTACTTCCTGGAAAATAGCCTCTGTACACCAGAAGCACCCTCCGCCCACTGTAGCGATCTCAAACTTGGGGCTACTCATGATTGGCCGTGTTTTGTACGAGTTCCATCGATTCGGAATTGATGCAATACCTCAGGCCGCTGGGAGCAGGACCATCAGGGAAAACGTGTCCTAGGTGCGCATCGCAGGTATTGCACATGACCTCCACCCTGACCATCCCATAGGAAGTGTCTTTCTTATATTGAATAGCGTTCTCTTTGATGGGCTGGGTGAAACTGGGCCAGCCCGTTCCGGAATCGAATTTGATGGTGGAATCAAATAAGGGGGTGCCGCAGCAGACACAGGCGTACTTGCCGGCTTCGTATATGCTGCACAAGGCGCCCGAGTGGGGTGCCTCTGTACCTTTTCTGCGGGTGATCCTGAATTGTTCCGGGCTCAGGAACTCTTTCCACTCGGCCTCCGTTTTCTCAACCCTTTTGTCGGGTTTGGGACTGCCGTGAACAGAAAAATGTATAACGTCTTTCCAGGTGAACATAGGATAGGTAATGGATTTAAAATTAACAGTCTTAAGAGTTTAAAGGGTCGAAGAATTGGCAAAATCCTTACACTTCAAAGGTAGGCCTTGATCTTCAGAAATCCTGTATTTTAGCTTCGCTTTAGGAAAAGAGCGACCCCTATGCGAAGATGGAATAAGAACAGGATCGTTTATGCCGTTTTGATGGTGGTCGTGGTCGTCCTGTTCTGGCTGGCAGAACACTATCTTATACCTTCCTGGAAGATGGCCGGCCCGGAGGACAGCGTAGCCTTACCGGCCTACGTATTGCCGGGATCTTCGGGGGGTGACATGATCACACATGCCTATTACACTCTTGAATACAGTGAGCGTCATGAACAGGCCCGGTGGGTGGCGTATACCCTTACAGGGTCACAACTGACGGAAGATGAGAGGCGCAGGCCTTTCTTTCAGGAAGATCCCCTGGTGAAAAGCATTTCGGCCGACTGGAGGAATTACAAAAATTCGGGCTATGACCGTGGGCATCTCTGCCCGGCCGGGGACCGCAAGTTTTCTGAAGCTGCCTATAACGAGACCTTTTACACCAGCAATATCAGTCCGATGGACCCCGATTTCAATGCCGGGGTATGGAACCGTTTGGAGATTCAGGTGCGTAACTGGGCGAGGAAGTATGACACTCTGTACGTGATTACCGGGGGTGTGCTCAGCAAAGGTCTGTCTTCAATAGGCTATGAAGGAGTAACGGTACCCCGGGCGTTTTTTAAAATAGTCGCAAGGCAAAAGAAAGGGGGGCTGGAGACCATTGCTTTTTTAGTTCCCCATCGGGAGAGTTCCGAGTCCCTCAAAGCTTTCAGGGTAAGTATAGACCACCTGGAGGAAGAGACCGGGATCGATTTTTTTCACATGATGGATGACGGTGCGGAGGATAGGATGGAAGAAGCCATTGAAGGTTCAGCCTGGTCGTTTTAAAGCCATTCGTTCAGCCTGTTGGCGTCCAGTTTCAAAAAGATAAACAAAAGG
>NZ_JBFGBM010000096.1:0-10002 GCF_041567615.1 Muriicola sp. | reverse complement strand
TCCCGCTAAGGTAAGGTTTGCCTATCAAATAATGACAAACAGAAAGCAGATGGCCAAAGACCACCTGCCATCCTTCACACATGGTATTTACATACCAATACTATACCTCCTTGCCCTTCATCATCTTATTCCAGTACAGATAGGGCAGCATGTATTTTTTCAGTATCCACAGCCTCCAGTGCTCTTTTGAACTGTCAAAGATGAGCATCTGTTTCAATTTGGGGTCAGGGGTAAAATTGTTCTTGTAGTCGAATTCAGCCAGGACCATTTTCCCGTAACCGGTAACCAGCGGACAGGAAGAATATCCGTTATAGGAGTGGTTCTTCACTGCTTCCTGCTTTATCAGGCTCAACAGGTTGTCAACCACGATAGGAACCTGCTTCCGGATAGCCGCACCGGTTTTAGCGGTAGGCAGAGCGGTTACATCTCCCATAGCAAATACGTTGGCGAACCTGACGTGCTGGAGGGAATAGTGATCTACTTCAACCCAACCAGCATCATTGACCAGCACCGAATCCTTGACAAATTTGGGCGACGTCTGGGGCGGGGCGAGATGGAGCATGTCAAAAGGTATGCTGATTACGTCCTTATCATCGATGGCCTCGCCAATCTTATTGCCTTCTTCAACGGGCACGCGCTTATCAGCAGGGGCCGTATAATTAAAGTAGGCGATCTGGTTCTCCGCGTCTATCTTGAAAGGAGCGTAATACGGCCTGAAATGCATCCCGTACCGGTCTATCACCTTCAGCAAGGTCTCCTTGACCTGCTGCACGCCGAAGATCACGGTCCCGGGAGTGGCAAAGATGACGTTGCTGTCTTTCAGGATACCTTTCTTCCTGAAATAGTCAGCGGCCAGGTAAGCCATCTTCTGAGGGGCACCCCCGCATTTGATGGGGGTGGTGGGTTGCGTAAACAGGGCATTACCCCCTTTAAAATTCTGAAGCACCTTCCAGGTATGTTCCGGATCCGTGTAGTTGCTGCAGACCACCCCTTTGTCTATGGCTTCCGTCAGTCCTTCTATAAGGGAGGTATCATTGACAAGCCCGGGTGATAAGACGAGATAGTCATAGGAAATATCACCTGAATTCTTTGTGGAAATCGAATTGCGCTCCGGCTTGAGGGCTGTGGCGTAATCCTTAATCCAGTCGACCCCTTTTGGGATCAGGGATGCCATTGGCCTGGCCGTCTTCCCGTAGTCATATGCACCGGCACCGACCAGCGTCCATGCAGGTTGATAATAGTGGGTATCTGCCGGTTCTACCAGTCCGATATCCAGATTTTTATTTTTCCTCATGAGCTGGGCAGCGGTCATGATGCCTCCTGTACCCCCTCCGATGACGAGTATCTGATAGTGTTTCTTCATGGGATTGATTGTTGATCTTAATACCTATACAAGGTACTCCATTCTTCCCAGGTGTAATGTAACATAGGTAACAATACAACTTCCGGAACTTGAGTACTTTTTGACCGTCGGAACGGAAGTAACAAAGAAGAATGAGCCTTGTCAATTCCATGAAACAGAGATGAATCAACTCTCTAAATGATACGGTATCACTCAACAGCTCAGGGAATATTTCTAACTTTAAGGTTCTTACTGTATCCGCAATCGATCCTATGAAAAGACGTCATTTTATCAGAAACACAGCCCTCGGGACCCTGACAGCCGCCGTGGGTACAGATATCGTTTTCGGGCGTTTGATACCCGAAGGATATTCCCTCCTGGCCATGCAGGACCCGGACCCGTTTACCCTCTTTAGCAAGGACAGGGAAATGGTGATCCTCAATGACAGACCCTGGAATATGGAGGCCAAGGCCCATTTACTCGATGATAAGGTCACTCCCAATAAATACATGTTTATCCGGAACAACGGGCTGATTCCAGAGGATATTGATGTCAAATCATGGACCCTTACCATAGACGGGGAGGCGGTGAAAAATCCTAAAACATATACGCTGGCAGAACTCAAAACTAAATTCAGATCCCATACCTATCAGCTCACCCTGGAATGCGGGGGGAATGGGAGGAGCGAATTCGATCCACCCGCAAAGGGCAATCAGTGGACCGTCGGTGCTGTTTCCTGTGCAACATGGACGGGTGTCAGGCTGAGAGATGTCCTGGAAGATGTGGGATATACAGATAAAGCAATCTACATTGGCTATCACGCGGCAGACGTACATCTGAGTCGGGATCCCGGAAAGGAACCCATTTCCAGAGGTGCACCCATGGCGTAGGCGCTGCAGGACGAGACATTACTCGCCTTTAAAATGAACGGCCAGGATATTCCTCTGGCCCACGGTTATCCCCTGAGGCTGGTAGCCGGAGGCTGGCCCGCCTCGGTTTCGGGTAAATGGGTACAGAGGATCAGCGTCAGGGACCGTGTTCACGACGGTTCCAAAATGACAGGTGATGCCTATCGCATGCCTTGTAATCCCGTGGCTCCGGGCGAAAAAGTGAAGGATGAGGACATGTGCATCATAGAATCCATGCCCGTAAAATCCCTGATCACCTACCCTCGCTCCGGGGCTGTGATCAAAGAGGGACGAAAGCTGAATATACGCGGTCACGCCTGGGCAGGTGAACTCGAAGTGAGCAAAATGGAGTATTCCATCGATTTTGGTTCTTCCTGGGATTCTTGCAGTTTGGAAAAACCGGCAAACCGACTGGCATGGCAGCATTTCAGTGCAGAAGTTTCCTTCCCGAAAAAGGGCTATTATGAAATTTGGGCCAGGGCGACCGATTCCAAAGGGAAAAGTCAGCCTATGCTCCTTCCCGGATGGAACCCCAAGGGTTACCTGAACAACGCCTGTCACAGAATCGCCATCAAGGTTACCTGAGTATGGAGGAGAAAGAAAAATTCAGGGAACAGATACGGAGCATCTATCGGCTCCTGTCAACCTTTTTGATACTTTTTGTGATCACGGTCCTGGGAGTGGTCTATTTGCTGAACGACCCCGACCTTTCATTTTTTAGGGAAAAAGAAGTTCCTCAGGAGTATGTGGCCGTACCGACAGAGGACGATTTTGACAAAATAGAGAATGGGATCCACGTACGAACGGGCCTTAAAGAGGCCGAAGGTCTGATGACCGTCGTGAACAACTGTACCAATTGCCATTCGGCTCAGCTGGTCATACAGAACCGGATGAATGAGGAGCGGTGGATCGCCACGATCCGATGGATGCAGGAAACACAGAATCTGTGGGACCTCGGAAAGAACGAAGAAATTATAGTGAACTACCTGGTCTCGAACTATCCTCCAAAAAAGAAAGGGAGACGAGAGATCCTGACCGATATCCAATGGTATGAACTGGAAGATTAGTCATTTTGTTTTCTTGATCCTCGCTTTGAGTGTAAACTGCAGGGAGCGGCCTGATGCTGTTCAAAAAGAATCGATCCTGAAAGGCAAGCACCTCATCGCCCATGACAATCCCATGCTCTCTTCAGAAAACCCCGGGATCGTCATCGTCGATTTCAGGAAGGCGGAGGAATACGAAAGGGCCCATATCCCGGGCTCCATTCAGCTTTACAGAAATCATTTTCAGGATGCAGCCATGCCTTACCCGGGGATGCGTCTCGACAGAGATAAGACTGCGGAAAGTCTCGGGAAGGCGGGAATCTCTGAGAAGCATACCATCCTGGTTTATGATGACAAGGGATCGCCGGATGCTTCCCGTTTTTGGTGGCTTATGAAATTATACAACTTTGAGCAGGTATACCTGCTCGATGGCGGACTGGCCCTTTGGGAAAAGATGGGGCGAAAGACAAGCCGGGATGTACCGGAAATCACCCCTACCGTCTTCCACTTTCCGGATAAGCCGGATCAACCGATGGTCATCGAAAAGGAAGAACTGCTCAAATACCTGAGTTCCGATGTGCCGGGGATTATCCTGCTGGATGCGCGTAGCGCCGATGAATACAGGGGTAAAGTCCTCAAAAGCGGGGCTTTAAGGGCCGGAAGGATTCCCGGGAGCGTCCATATAGACTGGGCAGAATCCATTGACTATTCAGGAACTCACACCTTCAAACCCAGGGAGGAGCTGGAAAAGATATACTCAAAACTCGGGGCCGGAAAAGAGGACACCATTGTCGTGTATTGTCATAGCGGAGTTCGCTCTTCACATACTACCTTTGTACTGACCCAATTGCTGGATTATAAGTATGTCCTGAATTATGACGGTTCCTGGGTGGAATGGAGTTATGACGACCTTCTCCCCATTGAAACCGATTCGATCGCCTTATTAAAAAAATAGACTATGGAAAATTATTGGAACGCCTTTGTTAGTGCTTTTAATGGCAGCGTTCAGTGGACGTGGAAGTCCATCATCTTCGAGGTACCCTGGTATACCAATTATTTCTGGGGCCTGATCGCTATTTCCCTCTTTGTATGGGTACTGGAGATCCTGTTCCCCTGGCGAAAGGAACAGTCTATCTTCCGAAAGGATTTCTGGTTGGATGCCTTTTACATGTTTTTCAACTTCTTTATGTTCTCCATTGCGATCAGTGGATTCTACAAGTTGCTGGAAGTCTTTTTCAAGGATGTCGGGATCACGACCAAAAGCCTGTCCGTCATCGATATCTCGGCCTATCCGATGTGGTTACAATTGCTCATCTTTTTTGTGGTTCTCGATTTTGTACAGTGGTTCACGCATATCCTGCTGCACAGATACGCCTTCCTCTGGAACTTCCACAAGGTGCACCATTCCGTGAAGGAAATGGGCTTTGCGGCCCATCTGCGGTACCACTGGATGGAAAATATCCTGTATAAACCGCTAAAAGTTTTCGGAGTGATGATCCTGGGGGGATTTGAACCTTCTCAGGCCTATATCGTCCATTTTGCCGCTATCGCGATAGGTCATTTCAACCATTCGAACATCAAGATCACCTGGGGGCCGCTCAAGTATCTGTTCAACAACCCCGTGATGCACCTGTACCACCACGCCTATACCTTGCCAAAAGGGTCTTACGGCGTGAACTTCGGGATCAGTCTGAGCTTATGGGATTATATTTTCAAGACCAATTATATCCCCGAAGATAGCGGCACCATTGAATTGGGTTTTAAGGGAGACGAGGATTTTCCCAGGGATTTCCTGCACCAGAATGCCTATGGATTTGGCAAGCCTAAAAAGTAATTGGTTTTTTAATGCCCGTCAGCTTAGGATAAAATCTGCAGCCATGTTCGCATGCAGTTCTGTAGTGGGCAGCAGAGGGATATCGGTACTGTCCTGGTTTATGAGTAACGGCAACTCCGTACATCCGAGTACAATGGCATCTGCCCCTCGGGTTTTGAGGTCCGCGATCTCTCCGAGATAGAATTTCCTCGCTTCTTCCGTAAATTTTCCCTGGGTCAGTTCTTTGGACACGAAATGGTGCGACCTGTCGAGGGCTTCGCCCTGTGGGATGATCGTATCTATTCCGAATTCCCGGTTCAGGTATTCAGGGATAAACCCCCGGGTCATGGTAGGTTTGTTCCCAAGCAAGCCTACTTTTCGGGCGCCGAGTTGGGCTGCCTTCCTTCCTGTTGCCTCTGCGATGTGCAGGATGGGAATATGTATCCTGGGCTGTACATGATCATAGGCCATATGGGGCGTATTGGCACAGATCACCAGGGCTTCGGCCCCGGATTTCTGGAGGACCTTAGAAACCTCCAGGTATTTGGCATTGATCCTGTCGGGATCCTGCTCCCTCATGATCTCAATATTAATGCTGTATATCAGCATTTCGGGATTACTCCAGGTCCCCCGGGTCTCCCCAACCTTTTCATTGATCAGCCTGTAGTAGGCTATGGTGGAGTGCCAGGAGGTACCCCCTATAAGTCCGATAGTTCTCATTATCTTCTCAAGTCCTGTATTTACTGAAGTTCCTTCACAAATTGAATCTTCCACATCCCGCGGACCTGGCCGGTATCATAGCCTGTCGCCTCGTCCATGGGATACAGTTCCTTCAGGGTGGTCCATACAGGCTCCTGTACCTCTCGTCCCCGCCTCCCGTGACACTGCAGGCACATGGCATTGGTCGTGATGGGCGTGCAATAATACACCTCATCTTCGTCCATTTCCTTGAGGACCGGCAAGATCCTGCCCTGGTTTGCAGCCTGGTTCTCTACTTGTTTCCTGAAGGCGATGATATATCCGGTTTCTTCCGCTGTGGCCCGGTTTTGAGGGTTCCTGGGTTTGTCTGAAACGCGTTTGATGATCGCGTTGTTCATGATCCCAACGCTGTCTGTAAGCCCCGTTGCCCGGAGCTTGCAGAACGAGACTGCCCCCGCCACTCCATTTTGCTGTATAGCGCCCGCCAGGTTCTTACCCAATATCCCCTGGGCCAGGCCGGCGATCTCATCCCCTTTTTCGAAGTAATAGGAGGCATTGGGAAAATAAGGCATCTCCTCATCTTCACCCTCCTTGGCCGTCATCTTTTCCATCCCCTCGCCGTGACGTTTTCGCCGGTGATCCTCATACCAGTCGGGCTGGGGTAATTCCGAATCATAGAGATAGGAAGCAATATCCTCTATGTCTTCAACGGAATAGGGTTGATAGGGCATGATCCCAAACCTTCGGAATGCCCCTTTCATCTTTACCTTTTCAGGCTGTGGATCGTTAAGCCAGTTCGTTAAAGACTGTGTGAATTGCTCTCGGGTGGTTTTCTTATCCAGATAATGTGACCTGACAGCGACCATGGGAGGAGCGATCATGGCTGTCTCAGTGGATTTTGGATCATGGCAGATATAACACTCTCTTTCAACGATCTGTTTTCCGTGTGCGCGGGATTGTTCCATCTCCAGCTGAGCGGCTTCTCCCACCGGGACCATATCGTTCTTTTTCCCATCCTTACAAGAGAGGAAGATAACAGTGAAAAGCAATAAGATCCAGATCCTCATGTATCAGAAGTGTTTCAGGCATTAAGCGTTATTTCCATTTCAGAATGCCTCCCTGAAGGTCGTATACCTTTTCGAACCCCATGGAGACGAGCTTGCGGGCTGCCTTCAGGCTACGGTTACCGGACCGGCAATAGAGGTATACCGGTTTGTTCCTGTCCAGTTCATCGAAGGCTTTTTCAAAATCAGCTTCCCTAAAATAGTCAATGTTGACAGCTCTCGCGATATGACCCCCCCTGAATTCCCGGGGTGTCCTTACATCTACCAGTTGCACGTTGTTGTTGTTGACGGCCCTTTTATACTCCTCCACCCCTAGTATCTCTATCTTTTCAGAGAACCCGGTTTTAGGCCCTAATACTTTGTTTATAATAGACATGGTATCTCATTTATCTTCTCTGGATGCCGGGGGCCAGCCTCTTCACGAGCACTGCCCCCCTCAACAATCCAACCAAAAAAAACTAATTCTACAATAAGGTGGTGGGGCAGATATATTCTGATCTCTCCATACCTGTTTCTTTGATCCCGTCGAAGCCATCTGAGACGTCGCGGAAATGGCTCCATCCTCTTTGCTGTAGTATGGAGGCCGCGATCATACTGCGGTATCCGCTTCCACAATGAAGGATAAAGGGTTTGTCCTTCGGGAATTGTGCCAGGTGGCTGTTGATCTCATTCAGGGGAATATTGACCGCACCGATCACATGTTCCGAGTCGAATTCACTCTTCTTCCTGATATCGAACAACAGGGGTGCTGAATTCCTGTACTCCTTTTCGAGTTCAACAGCGGTCAAACGGCCCTGGGTGCCAAATTCCTTCCCGCTCTTTTTCCATGCTTCGAAACCGCCTTTAAGAAACCCTATGGTATTGTCATATCCCACTCTTGAAAGCCGGGTGATGGCCTCTACTTCCTTTTCGGGATAGGTGACCAGGAGGATAGGCTGCTTCACGTCGGGGATCATCTCCCCTACCCATTGTGCGAAACTGCCTCCGAGTCCGATATTGATACTATTGGGTACATGTCCCCTGGCAAAATCTGCGGCGTCACGAGTGTCGAGCATCAGGGCATCGGTCTCATTGGCAGCAACCTCGAAGGCCTCGGGTGACATGGGTGTCTCTGCCCGCTTCATCACGGTATCCAGGCTTTCATACCCCTTGATGTTCATGAGCACGTTTTGGGGAAAATAGCCGGGAGGCGAGGTAAGACCGGTCAGTAATTCCTGAATGAATTCTTCCTTAGTCATGTCTGCACGCAGGGCGTAATTCACTTTTTTCTGGTGGCCAAGGGTGTCCGTGGTCTCTTTGCTCATCATCTTTCCACAGGCCGATCCGGCTCCGTGGTTAGGGTAGACGATCAGGTGGTCTGGCAGGGTCATGATCTTGTTCCTCAGGGAATCGAACAGGTGTCCTGCCAGTTTCTCTTCCGTAAGTTCAGAGATCACGTGCTGGGCAAGGTCGGGCCTGCCCACATCACCGATGAAAAGGGTGTCGCCGGTAATGATACCGTGTTCCCTGCCTTTCTCATCGATCAGCAGGTAGGTGGTGCTCTCCATCGTGTGTCCGGGGGTATGTATCACTTTCACCTGGTAATCGCCTACTTTAAAGATCTGTCCGTCCTCAGCAACGATGGCTTTATAGCCGGGCTTGGCAGTAGGCCCGAAAACGATCTCAGCTCCCGTCTTTTTCTTAAGGTCGAGATGTCCGCTCACAAAATCGGCGTGGAAATGCGTCTCAAAAACATATTTGATCTTCGCCTTATCCTTTTTGGCCCTATCTATATAGGGGCCCACCTCCCTGAGGGGGTCAAAAATAGCAGCCTCACCCTTGCTTTCCAGGTAATAGGCTGCGTGTGCGAGACAACCGGTATAAATCTGTTCTATCTTCATATTTTACTGTGGTTTAAATACTTGTAATTACATTAACTTCCTTAAAATTAGAAAGATCGGACGGGTTGCATCGTGACTTATGTTACAAAAGTGGCTTTAGGGCTGCAGCATTCCAATGACTTTTGTCAGGTCCTGAAAAAATTAATACCAGATCTCCTTTACGAGGATATAAATGCCCATCAGGAGGGTGAACCAGCCAAATGATTTCTTGAGTTTGCTCCCTTCTATAAACTTGTTGAGCCATACCCCCACGAGGATACCTATAAGGGAGAAGGCCGTGAAACTGAGCAGGAAGTACCAGTCGATTTCCATGGTCTCCACATCCCCTATAAAACCGATCAGGGATTTAATGGCTATGATCAGCAGGGAAGTGGCTACTGCTTTTTTCATGGGAAGTCTGGCCAGCATTACCAGAGCGGGAATGATCAGGAATCCGCCACCGGCGCCGACAATACCCGTGATGACCCCCACTACTAATCCCTCGAGAATGATCATGGGGTAGTTGTAGTGGATCTCGGCGTCTTCATCGTCGCAATTGACACATTTGCCCTTGATCATAGAGTAGGATGCCAGCAGCATAATGATGGCAAAGAACACCATGATTCCGATATCCCTTGTTACCAGGAAGCCATTGATATGGAAGAGTTCCTCCGGTATGGAGGGGACCAGGAATCGCCTGGTGAGGTAGACCGCTATAAATGCAGGCATAGCAAAGACGATGGCCGTCTTGAAATCGACCAGCTTCTTCTTCATGTTCTGCAAAGCCCCTGTAAGTGAAGAGACGCCCACCACAAAGAGGGAATAGGCGGTGGCCACAACCGGATTGATCCCCAGGAGATAAACGAAAATAGGCACCGTGAGGATCGATCCCCCTCCTCCGATCAGGCCGAGTACGATCCCTATGATCAGAGCCCCGATAAAACCTAAAATTGATGTGATTTCCAAGATGTTGTTTTTTTGAGCTCCAAAATTACGCTGGCCCTATCGCCCGGGTCGTAACCCAGGTTACAGTGACCGGATCCCGGGAAGTGTCCGCCAGTTTGAAATAAATTTTATCCACATTTCTTGAGAATATGACAATCATCATAGGATGAGATTGGTTTATTCCCTAGTTTGATGGAGATTCCTAAGTCCGCCCTTATGAGAACCCTTTTGTATGCCACAGATTTTTCGGATAATTCCATTCCGGCTTTTCACTATGCCCAACTGTTGAGTGAACAACTGAACGCAAAACTTTTTGTACTCCACGTTTT
>NZ_JBFGBM010000095.1:0-10019 GCF_041567615.1 Muriicola sp. | reverse complement strand
GAAGGGTCACCTGTTTGCGTTTGAGGTCCAGATCCAGGATGGAAGTGAAATGCCTGCTGAGATCCACGACCATCCCCTCCCCTACGCATTGACCGGCCAGGGAGGTGCCGGCAGTCCTGGGAATCAGACCCAGGTGGTTTTCATCAGCAAAGCCTATGATCTTTTTCAGGTCCTCTGTATTGCTGGGATAAACAACAGCTGATGGCAATTTTCTGTAGACCGAGGCATCCGTAGCATACAAACTTCTCGTAAGTAAGTCTGTATGCAGGGAACCCTCAAGGGAAGACGCTAATTTTTCAAAGGGAATTTCAGGCAAGAAACTGAGGTTTTAAAGGCATAAAATTAAGTTATTCTTAACAGCGATACATCTTACAATCAGTAATTTTAACAATTAAAACTCCTAACTATGAAGGTATTCAAATTAACTGTATTTATTTTCCTCACGGCGACCTGTGCCTTGAGTGCTCAACAGATTTCCGATCACGCGCTCGGGCTGAGGCTTGGGGACAGCGATGGTTTTGGGGCTGAAATATCCTACCAGAAATCAGTTGCCCTCACCAACCGGGTTGAGATCGACCTGGGATGGAGAGACAGCCGGAATTACGATGCGTTCAAACTTACCGGGACCTACCAGTGGGTGGAACCCCTTGATGGGAATTTCAACTGGTTCTACGGCGTTGGTGGCGGACTTGGAAGCGTTGATTTTAACCGATGGCCTGATGAATTCGATGAGCCGGATGGCGGGCTCTTCCTTTTTGGTGCCGGGGTAGTGGGAATCGAATACAATTTTAATATTCCCCTTTTGATCTCTCTCGATTTCAGGCCTGAAATCGGGTTGATAGGGTACGATGATTTCTCAGATAATTTTGATTTCGACATCGCACTGGGCATCAGGTACCAATTCTGAGCCAGGTCCAAAAATTACAGAAGCCCTTAATCATAAGCATGTGTTAAGGGCTTTTTTATTGGCACCCTTATCAGTACCTTTGAGCCGAAAATTAGGAAACATGAGAATTTTTTACACGGCTTTCATCCTCACATTGACCCTTTGGTCCTGTTCATCCAAAAAGGATGGTTACATTATTGAAGGTTCCATAGGAGGAGAAAATACGGAAGGTACCGAACTCACGCTTAGAAAATACGGGGATAACAACCAGTTGATCACGGTAGATTCTGCCAAGGTCAACCAAGGGAAATTCGTCTTCGAAGGCCCCTCTGCGGAGAGTCCTGAACTACACTATATCTTTTTCGGCCAGGGGCAGGAGAATATTCCCATCATCGTGGAGAATGGGGATATCGAGATCAGCGCTCAGCGCGACAGCATCGGGTTTGCGAGGATAGGCGGGACACTGCAAAACGAACTCTTTTACGACTTTCTTAAAGGCAGCCGGGTGTTGAGTCGGAAAGCTTCGTCCATGAATCAGGATATGAGGAGGGCGCAGGCCAATAGGGATACGGTGACCATGAATTCCCTCAGGGAGGAGTACTTCGAACTGATGGAGGAAGCCAAGGGATACGAACTCGATTATGTAAAGAACAACCCCAATGCTGTGGTATCTGCCCTGATCATCTACAGAATCCTGACCACCAAAGCCAAGACGGTCCCTGAGGTGCAGGAATTATATGAGGGCCTTTCTCCCGAAATTAAATCGAGCAGCACAGGTGTAAAGATCAAGGAGACCCTGGATCGGGAATCCAGTACCTCTATCGGGTCTAAGGCACCCAATTTTTCGGCCCCATCTCCCGAAGGGAAGGAACTGGCTCTGAACGACGTTCTGGGTAAGGTGACCATTGTAGATTTCTGGGCGGCCTGGTGCAGACCCTGCAGGGCTGAAAACCCCAATGTGGTCAAGGTCTACAACAAGTACAAGGATAAAGGCCTGAGTATCCTAGGAGTTTCCTTAGACCGTAATGAGAAGGACTGGAAGAAAGCCATTGAGGATGACGGATTGATCTGGCATCATGTCTCCAATGTCCAGTACTTCGATGAGATCGCCAAACTGTACAATGTGGATGCCATCCCCGCCACCTTTATCCTCGATGAAAATGGGATCATCGTAGCAAAAGATCTAAGGGGAGCTTCCCTGGACCAGAAGATCGGAGAACTATTACAGTAGATAAAAACTAAAAAAAGAAAACCCTGATGTCGCCATCAGGGTTTTTTTATGCTTTTAAATCACCCTTTAAAATTTATTTCGCACATCCTCGAAATTACCCGAAATAGTGACATTATTCCCGAGCTTGACGTCACCGAAGATGTTGACGACAGACTGCTCGCCAATGAATTCCAGGGTAGAATCATCTGCCAGGTCGAGATCTCCGTAGATCGTCAGGTTTCCCTCTATTCTCAGGGTTGCCCCCTTTTCTACCTTGATTTCTTTCTGCTTCTTATTGCTTCCTACGCTAAGCGATCCGTTCATCTCCATGATCGCATCATCCTTTACATCCACATCATTGATCACCGTCCATGATCCGCAGAGGAGAAGCGCTCCTTCTACCCTTATGCTATTGAAACTTTTGGCCCCACTGAAGCCTACATTTTCACCCTGGTTGATCACCAGCTTGCTGGATCCATCGTATTCGGGTAGTGTTGCACACTGGGCCGCAAGGCTCAAGGACAATCGATTCAGTTTTATGATCTGAAGCCCTTCCTGTCCTGAAGCGGCAAAGGCATAGTCGCCCCGTGTTTGCACATAGTTGATGGAACCACCCAACTGAATCACCCCATAAGGTTGGGCTGTATCCCCTTCGTCATTGGAAACGGAAAGCCCAGCCCCACCATTGGCCATCAGGACCATGTCGCCGTTGATGCCTACTGCATTGTTTACGACATCTCCTAATGGGGGTTGTTCAGGGTCGATGAGGATGGGAATATGTTGTATAAGCGTACCGGTCTCATATGAGTATACCCCGGCACCCTTATTGCCTTCAGCCACAATGATCTTTTCCCCGTCAAAATCTACCGTCCTTTTGGTGTACAGGCCAAAATCCGAATCGATTGGGATTTCCATTTTGGGGTTGAGGTTATTGTCCAGAACCCGGATCCCTAAATCGGCATCGAGTACTGCCAGCCTGTTCTCGAACAGGGCTAATGATCTCAGATCCATAAAGGCTTGTTCTTCCTTGACAACCAGGTCTTCGGTATCGTAAACTACCACACTCCCGGCTTTTCCACTGGTGACATAGGCCTCATTTTTGTCAATGACGATGTCCGTGGCGTTATCCCCTTGCTGGAACCCGTAGATCACCCCGGCATCCGAATCCATCACCCCGTCAAATACCGGGATCTTAGTAATAAAGGAATTGGATGAAGCTGTAAAGGAGGCCGTTGCATCGAGTCCACCCACCGCATAGAGGAAGCCCTCGTGGTATTGCAGGGAATTGATGTCGGCATTGGTATAGACAAGCCTTGAGGTTACCTGTGGATCGTTGGGATCTCTTACATCTATGATGTCGATGGCCCCTGCGTAATCCTCCCCAGCCGTGTTGTAAGCCACGTAGGCAAAGTTATCTTCCACATAAACATGGGCTGCCGTAAGTGAAGTGATGGGGCCAAAGGTCGGAGGCTTAACCTGTCCGATCATCGTCATGGGGTAATTTCCCGCAGGTTCTTCCATGGCTTTAGACACCCTTTTCCCGGAATAATTCTGGTCTATGGTGATATCGATGACTCCGGCATTATCAAAGGAGACGCTCGCCGACAGGGCCACAGGGTCATTTTCCTCTACGATACTCTGTCTTTGTTCGTCAATAAAAATGCTGGTCTCGTCGCTGCAGGAACCGAGCAAAAGAATTCCAAAAAAACAAGAAAAAAGTATTGTTCTTCTCATCAGCAGGTGCGTTATGTCAGTATTTTAGGGCCCTACTAGAACGACCTGAATATCAAAAAAGTATGGAAGGCAGGGAGAATTTAGGTTGAGATCCGAATTAATCGTTGAAGGTTCCTTTTTTCAGGCTGATCGGGTCTGTAATTTTAAAGTTTGCCCATTTTTTCCAGGACAAAGAGCACCAGAATCGGTAAGGCAAGCAATAGGACCATAAGGGTGTCTGTGACCAGGAGTTCTGGTTTGAAGAGAAGCGTAGTGACATATCCGCCTACGGCCCCACCGAAATGGGCTGTGTGACCGATATTTCCCAGCCTGGTTTTCATACCGTAAATGGAATAGAGCATGTATAGGATCCCCAGGATATAGGCCGGCAATGGGATGGGAATAAACATAATACCCAGTTGCATGTCCGGTTGAAGCAGGATGGCAGCATAGAGAATACCTGTGACGGCACCGCTTGCCCCCACGGCACTGTAATATGGCTCCTGCCGGTGAAAAAATAGAGCCAGGAGACTGCCCGCCAGTAAACTGATGAAGTACATCAACAGGAATTTGGTGGCTCCAAACCAGCGAATCACCACATCGGCAAAGAAAAACAGGGTAAACATATTCAGGAACAGGTGGCTTAGGTCCACGTGAAGGAATCCTGAAGTGACCATCCTGTCTTTTTGACCGGCACGGATGGCGGTTATTCCAAATTTATACCGTTCAAAAAATAATCGATCATTGAAACCTTTCAGCGAAACCAATACGTTTGCAGCGATGATCGCCAGGGTAGCCCAATGTAGGTTCATAGGAATGCCTCTGTGTTGAGAGGGGCAAATATAACTATATTTGCACATAGTCTAGGTGCATGCAATTACTCGTTTTCCTGTTGGCCTACCCTGTCCTGAGGCTGATATCCATCCTTCCAAGACCTTTGTTTTACGGCTTTTCAGACCTCGCCTTCGTCCTGGTTTTTTACTTGGCCAGATACCGGAGGAAGGTGGTCCGGGAGAACCTGAGGCTCGCCCTGCCCGAGCGCTCCGAGTCTGATAGGGACAAAATAGAGAGGGAATTCTACCGACACCTTTGTGACCTTTTGCTCGAAATGGTGAAAACCATGCACCTTTCCAAAAAGGAGGTCGCCCGGCGCTACAGGATCAAGAACATCGAATACCTGCGTGCCTTAGAAAAGGAAAGGAGCGTCCTGCTTCTCTGCACCCATTTCGCCAACTGGGAGTGGAACACCAGTATCAATAATTACGTCTCATCAAATGGGTTTGCCATTTATCAAAAGATCGGAAACCCGTATTTTGACCGTCTGATCAGGAAGATACGAGCCAAATGGAATACAGAGCCTCTGGAACAAAAAGAGACCGTTAAACGGATCATTAAAAACGAAAAACAAGGGATACGAGGGGTCTACGGCATGGTCAGTGACCAATCGCCCATGATGAGCAAGGCCCAGTACTGGAGCGAATTCATGGGAATAAAGGTTCCCATCTTCGTAGGGGCTGAAGGCCTGGCCCGGAAGCTGGACCTGGCGGCTGTATTCCTGAAGGTGACCAAGGTAAAGAGAGGGTATTACGAGGCAGAATTTATCCCCATTGCGGAAAAGGGGAGCTCTACCGAAGAACATGAAATCACAGAGCAATTCCTGAGACTGGCCGAGAAACAGATCCGTGAAAAACCCGAACACTACCTCTGGACCCACAGACGCTGGAAACACAGAGGCAAGGCCCCGGAAGACGCAGGAGTATCTATTCAGGCAGGTTCCTGATCTCCTCTATGATCCGTCCGGCAAGTGCGTCGGCCTCGTCCTGTGAGGGCGCCTCGGTGTATACCCTGATAATGGGCTCGGTATTCGACTTGCGCATATGCACCCAGGAATTTTTAAAGTCGACCTTCAACCCATCAATCGTGTTGATCTCTTCCTTTCTGTACTTGTCTTCCATCTTTTTCAGGATGGCATCGACGTCTATGTCCGGGGTAAGTTCTATTTTTTTCTTGCTCATGAAGTAGGAAGGATAACTCCTCCTCACTTCACTCACTTTCATTTTGCGCTCTGCCAGCAGCATCAGGAAAAGGGCTGTGCCTACCAGGGCATCCCTCCCGTAGTGGCTCTCGGGATAGATGATCCCCCCGTTACCTTCTCCGCCTATGATGGCGTTGGACTCCTTCATCTGGGCCACGACATTCACTTCGCCAACAGCAGCGGCTGTATAGGTACCCCCGTGCTTCCCGGTGACATCCCTCAGCGCCCTTGTAGAGGATAAGTTGGAGACGGTATTCCCAGGTGTTTTCCCAAGCACATAATCTGCGCAGGCCACCAGGGTGTATTCCTCCCCGAACATCTCCCCGTCCTCAGCTATAAATGCCAGTCGGTCTACATCCGGGTCGACAACAATACCCAGGTCCGCTTTTTCCCGAATCACGAGGTCGCAGATATCTTTCAGGTGTTCTTTGAGCGGTTCAGGATTATGAGGAAAATGACCATTGGGTTCGCAATAGAGTTCAATGACTTCCACGCCCAGTTCCTTCAGAAGCTTAGGCATTATGATCCCTCCGGTAGAGTTCACCCCGTCTACTACCACCTTAAATTTGGCCTTGGCTATGGCGTCCCTGTCTACGAGCGCAAGGTCCAGTACCTCGTCTATATGGATATCAAAATAAGAATCATTTACCGTCAGTTGGCCGAGTTCGTCTACAGGGGCAAATGTGAAATCCTCCTTCTCAGCCAGGGCAAGGATGGTCTCCCCTTCTGCCGCATTGAGGAATTCCCCCCGGGCGTTGAGCAATTTGAGTGCATTCCATTGTTTTGGGTTGTGACTGGCCGTCAGGATGATCCCCCCATCTGCCTTTTCGAGGGGTACCGCGATCTCTACCGTCGGGGTGGTGGACAAGCCCAGATCCACTACATCGATCCCCATCCCGACCAGGGTTGAGGCTACGAGATGCTGGATCATCTCCCCTGAGATCCGGGCGTCCCGGCCTATTACTACCTTTAGTTTTTTATCGGGTTGCTGCTGGATAAGAAAAGCTCCGTATGCCGCTGCAAATTTAACAGCGTCCAGAGGTGTTAAGTTATCTCCTGTCTGGCCTCCAATAGTTCCACGGATGCCGGAAATGGATTTGATCAAGGTCATTTACACAAAAGTTTTTGCAAATATAAACGTATAGGCGGGTTTCCTTTCTCCTTCTTTGTAAATTCGGGCAATGAATTTTCTGGCACATATTTATCTGTCTTTTGGCGATGAGGAAGTCAGCATCGGAAACTTTATCGCAGACAGTATCCAGGGAAATCGATTCAAGCACCTGCCGGAGAAAATACAACAGGGTATTGTGCTTCATCGGGCCATCGACACCTATACAGATGCCCACCCCATCTACCGGAAAAGCAGCAGGAGGCTGCACAAAAACCACAGCCATTTCAGCCGGGTGATCGTGGATGTATTCTACGACCATTTCCTGGCGGCCAACTGGGAACACTACTCAAAGGAAGGCCTCGAGAATTTTGTTGGAAGGTTTTACACACTTCTGAAGGAGCACTACGAGATCCTTCCTGAGCACACTAAACACCTGATGCCCTACATGATCCGCGATAACTGGCTGGTCAACTACGCCCATGTGGAAGGTATAGACCGGGTTCTGAAGGGACTCTACCGACGGACCGGCAGGAAAAGCAATATGGACAGGGCTGCCGAAGACCTTCTCCAACACTACGACGTTTTCAAGGAAGAGTTCACCCTCTTCTTTGCGGATTTAATTATCTTTTCACGAGAAAAATTTGAAAACATCACCAATTCTTCCTCAGAATGAGACACCTCCATACCCTTAAAAATAACGTGTTAAACCGGACCTTGATTTATGGCGTACTGGCCCTGGTCCTCATATCAGGCATCCACTGTCGGCGGGCACCGGCCACACCTACCGGAATTATCACGGAAAAGGCGATGGTCGTATCGGCCAGGGAAGAAGCATCCGCCATAGGTGCCGCCATTCTGGAGAGTGGAGGCAATGCTTTTGATGCCATGGTCGCCACCGAACTGGCCCTGGCAGTGGCCTATCCCTATGCAGGTAATCTGGGGGGAGGCGGTTTTATGGTGTATCGAAAGAATGACGGAGACGTAGGAGCGCTGGACTACAGGGAAAAAGCCCCGCTTTCGGCAACTGAGGATATGTATCTGGATTCCCTGGGCAACGTCATCCCCGGGATGAGCACAAAAGGGGCTACCGCTGTTGGGGTTCCCGGTACCATCGCCGGAGTCTTTGAGGTCCACAGAAAATTCGGGAGCATCCCCATAGAGCGTATCCTTGATCCCGTGATTACCCTGGCCGAGAAAGGGGTGGTCGTCACCGAAAAACAGGCAGAGAGGCTGGAGAGGTACCGGGATCAGATCATTGAGATAAGTGGGGAAGAAACCCTGTTTTACACCAAATGCCAAAAAGGGGATACCTTGAAATATCAAAGTCTGGCCAACACCCTGAAAAGGATACGGGATAACGGAAGAGATGAATTCTACAGGGGAGAAACTGCCCGTAAACTGGCAGCTTTTATACAGGAAAAGGGTGGCTTTATCACAGAGGAGGACCTCGCTTCCTACGAGGCTGTCTGGAGGCAACCCATCATTTTTAATTACAAGGACCTCAGGATCATCAGTATGAGTCCGCCCAGTAGCGGAGGGGTCACCATCAACCAGATCTTCAGGATGATCGAACCTTATGACATCGGAGATTATGATCACAATTCCGGAGAGGCTATTCAATTGCTTACGGAGGCTTTCAGAAGGGCGTATGCCGATCGTAATTTTTACCTTGGGGATCCGGACTTCGTGGAGATACCTCTCGATTTCCTCCTGCAGGAAAGCTATCTCAGGGAACGCATGAAGGATTTTACCTTTGAACGGGCCACCAAGTCGGAGGCCGTTTCCCACGGGGCGGTCGAGATCCTGGAAAGTGCCGAAACCACCCATTATTCCATTGTAGATGCCATGGGGAACGCCATTTCCGTCACCACCACCCTGAATGGTGCCTATGGCTCCAAGCTTTATTGTGACGAACTGGGCTTTTTCCTGAACAACGAGATGGACGATTTCAGTTCCAAACCCGGGGTTCCTAATATGTTTGGCCTGATAGGGGCCGAGGCCAACAGCATTGCACCGGAAAAAAGAATGTTGAGCAGCATGACCCCCACCATCGTTGAAAAGGATGGGGCTCTGTGGCTGGTGGTAGGTACGCCGGGAGGTTCCACCATTATCACGGCAGTGGCTCAAACCATACTGAATGCCTATGAGTTCAACCTGAGCATGCAGCAATCCGTGGAAGCACCGAGGTTCCATCACCAGTGGCTGCCGGATTATATCATCTTTGAACCCGATGGGTTTCCGGAATCTACCAAGGACTTCCTGCGCTCCAGGGGTTATGAGATCAATGAAGGGCGCACCCCTGTGATCGGCAAGGTAGATGCTATTCGTGTTCTGCCTGACGGCCGACTCGAAGGAGGGGCCGACCCCAGGGGTGATGACACCGCTGTAGGGTACTAGTCTCTAACAAATTTAAAAGGGCATCCCCGTGAACAGATGGATCAAGCGAATTTTAGGCACATTAATTTTTATGGTCCTGCTCCTCAGCGGGATTTACTTCCTCTATTTCAATGATCCGGTCCCTGCCGGCAACGCTCCCGAACAGGCCGATGCTTTAGCCCGGGACATGTTAGACGCCCTGAATGCGGAGGCCTACAGGGAAACCCGTTATATCACCTGGACGTATCGGGGAGGGAGAAACCGGTACCGCTGGGACAAGACCATGGGGAAGGTGGAGATGAGCTGGGGGGATTATTCCGGGAGGATCGACCTGGTTTACCCGGATAGAAGTAGTGTAAAAGAAAACGGGGTAGTTCTGGAAGGGGAAAGGTTGAAGGAAGTTACCGAAGAGGCCATATCCAATTTTAACAATGACTCATTCTGGCTGGTGGCCCCTTTTAAGGTCTTCGATAAGGGTACAAAGCGGAGGCTGGTCGATTTGCGGGATGGCAGCACCGGATTGCTGGTCACCTATACCCAGGGCGGGGACACTCCCGGAGACTCCTATCTTTGGGAACTGGACAATGCATTGTTTCCGGTCAAATTCAGGATGTGGGTGCAGATCCTTCCCCTGAAAGGGCTGTCAGCCACCTGGGAAGGCTGGCAGAAGACAGAAAGTGGCTCCTGG
>NZ_JBFGBM010000094.1:0-10040 GCF_041567615.1 Muriicola sp. | reverse complement strand
TTATTGAGGCGGGGTAGGGATAATAGGGCTGTACCTTGTTCTCAAGGTAAAAATCAGTCAGTTTTTCGATAAACTGCCTGCAGGGATAGGAGCCACCCGCGTTCTCAAAAAACGCCCAGCCTTTCAGGTCGGGTTGAGAAAATGCCGGAAATTGACTGCGAACAAAAGAGATGTCGAGTTCCATAAATCAGAGTTCGTGTTCTCTTCCCAAGGTACTGAATTCTTCCTTTTCCAACTATATCCGGCAGGGGATGATGGACATAAAAAAAGTTTGAGGTTCTGAAGAGCTGTGAAAGCGCTATTTTTGATCTCAAACACCAAGATTTCTAATCGACCTATGCAAGAATTGACCCTTACCACCCCCGCTCTGTTATTCTCCGCCATTTCCCTGATTATGCTGGCCTATACCAACAGGTTCCTGGCCTATGCCGCCGTTATCCGCAATCTGCACGACATTTACCTTCAGAAAAAGGACGATACCCTCATCGAACAGATCAGGAATCTTAAACTGCGCCTGAATCTCACCCGATGGATGCAGATCTTCGGGATCACCAGCCTGCTGCTCTGTGTGCTCACCATGTTCCTGATCTATATAGAACAACATATGGCCGCCGTTTGGATTTTTGGGGTTGCCCTTGTGCTGCTGATCATTTCTCTCGGCCTGCTGATCCGGGAAATTCAGATCTCCACACACGCTTTGCACCTGCATCTGAAAGACATTGAAGACCATCTGGAGGCACCCTGAGGTATTTATGATCTACTCCGTGGATGAGAGGGACTTACCGAAGATCTTGTGGTAATAGAAGGCCACTCCGCCTCCCATGGCTGAGAAAGCGGCCAGCATCCAGAAAACGTCGCGGTGTCCTGAAACCCCGGGCGACCTGTCGAGCAGATAGCCCATGGCAGGTCCTGCAAATATATCCGGGGTAAAACCAACGAGGGAGATAAGGCCCACCGCGGTCCCTGTGAGGACCAGGGGAATCCTGCCGAGTTCCATGACTGAAAAGTAAAGACATCTGACGGCATAGACCCCTGAGGCAACAAGGATAACAGACAGGACGAAAAGAGCTGAAGAGGTACCCGGAAGGATCCCTGTTGCGAAAAGTACGGCTCCTGTGAATGCGATCAGAAACCCTATCAATAACCACAGGGTGGTCTTTGAGCGATCCGCTAAAATGCCTATGGCGACTCCCACGACGGGGCGGATGTACAAAAGGAATGTACCTATACGAGCCGATTCCACCTGGGTATAAGACAGGACGTCCCGTGCATAGAGAGAAAACACATCCGTGATCTTATACCCCACGTAGGCGCAGAGGATGATCACCATTAGCAGCCAGATAGCGCGTAATTTCATCACCTCCCTGATCTCCGATATTGTTATGCGCTCCAGGACGATCGATCGCCGCCGTTCTGGTTCGATCCTGAGGAAGAACCAGACAAGGATACCCACCAGGGTCACTATACCCGAAGAATAGAGTATCACATTCGAAAATGCCCTCCTGCTTTCCTCAAGTGATAATTGCAGGCCTTCGGCAGGGATAAAGAATGAAAATATGTAGACCCCCATAGAGCCGAAAAGAGCGCCGACCAGGCCCCGGCCTCCGTCGAGGAATCCGAAGGCTTTTCCCTGGGAAGCGTCACCACCCCAAATTCGCGTGGCTTTGATCATGGGGGCCCAGAATAGAAAGATGGTGGTCAACCCCCAATATCCATACAGGACCTTCAGGGTATCAAAGGATGGGAACGTGGCAAATAGGAGTCCGCCCAGGGCCGTGGTCCAGAGGGCTATGGCGATCAGTTTGCGGGGAGGGTATTTGTCGGCCAGAGGTCCCCCGGCCAGGTATGCAAACAGGGCCACAAATCCATAGACGGAGAAACACAATCCGAGTTCCACATTGGTCAGTTCAAAAGTATCCAGTACGGTAGGTCGGAACACACGTGCCAGAACAAAGGGCAGGATAAAGACCGATTCCCCAGCGAGGATGAGAAGGGCCAGGAAGTACCAGGGGGGTCTTTTGTAGTCCATAGAAGCAGGAAGATAGTACTATATTCCGACAAAAATGACGGATCACAGGAGGTATACCACCATAAATCCAAGGTAAGTCCCCAAGGCATTGCCCAGGGTACCCACAAGGATAGCGGGGAGGATCAGCTCATTCCTGTGGAAGGTCTCAGCCAGGGCAATGGCCGTGGTCCCTCCACCGATGTTGGCCTGACTCACGATGGCGATCATGTCCCAGTCGCGATAGATCAACCCTCCCAGTAAAATGAGCAGGATTCCATGGATCAGCACGGCCAGGGAGGCAAAGAGGAAGATCGTGATGCCCACTTCCTGTAATTCCACCACGGCACTGAGGTCGCAGTAGGCCCCAATGACGGCCAGGAAGAGGTAGATCAGGTAGAGTCCGAGGGTGTGACTACCCTGAAGTCTGCTGACGAACGGGAACTGGGCGAGGGCGATGCCTATGGTGGAGATCGTCAGAATGGAAGGGATCTGTGGGAAAAGGAGGGACAGATATTCGGATATAAAATACGCCGCGACCCCCAGGAACATCAACCACATCAGGGAATGCATGGAAATTTTATCCTTCTCCGCAGAGGCTGCGGATGATTTACGAACCCCCAGTTTTTTGTCCTGCCAGAAGCGGCGCATGACAGCCGGAATGGAGAGGGTGACAATGATCCAAAGAGTGGTGACCACATTATCTACCGCAATGGTACCTGCGTAGAGCATCCCTTTTTTCTGGAAATCGTATTCCAGGGCAATGGCGTTGAAATTGACACTGCCTCCTGTATAGGTGCCTGTCAGCATACCTGCGAGGGTATCCCCGTCTGGCCCGAAAACGCGCTCGGGAGAAAGGACATACCAGGCTGCCAGGACCCCAAGTGTCGTGGCCAGGGAACCCAAAAGGAAGAGGACGATCATGGGTGCTCCTGCCTTCTTGATGCTGGTCAGATTGACCCCGAGAAGGAGGTAAAAAATAGAAATAGGTGCCAGGTAGGTAAAAATCCCGTCGTATAAGGGAATGGAATCAGAGGCGCTCGGTATCCAGCCCAGGTTGGCCAGAATTGCCGTCAGGACGATGACGATCAGTGCGGCTCCCAGTTTCTTCCCATACCTGGTTTGCCCGGCGTAAATGGACAGGATCACCAGCAGGCAAAGTATCCCAAGGACATAGATGGGATCTCGAAATATACCCATGCCCTAAAGATATCAAATTAAGCAAACCGGAAAGTAATGGGGCCAGGTATCTCCTTCCGATCTAAAAAAGCTTGTAAGATGGGGGCGTGATTCCCTGCATTCGGAGGTAGATGGCTGTTTGCCCCCTGTGGTGCCCCACGTGTTCATTCGCCTTTCGGATCCATCCCAGGCGGGTGACCTCAAACGGCCCCCTGACCACAACCTCATCAAAGGTAGCCGGGTCCATTTTGCGGATCCCGTCCATGGCAAAATCGAAACTTTCGGCAACGATCCTTCTGACCTCAGACTTGGTGTGAAAGGAGTTTTCCTGTTCGATGTTGATATCTCCGTAAATCGGCGTCTGTCCTGTGCCGTTGGCTGAAAGTCCGATGGTACCCTGGGCCCCGTGGAGCATTTGTGCTGCAAAACTGCGGACGCTTTCCGTGGGCTTGAAATCGAATTTATCCTCAGGCATGGCATCGATATATTCCAGGGACATCGCCTTGCTCCTCTCGAAGTCTGCAATCAGGTCTTGGATAGTATTCGATTGTGCGGAAGCGTTCAATATCGTGCCTGCAAACAGAAGGAGAACTAGTTTTTTCATATCATCTCATTTTGGAATCCTATCAAGATACAAAATAAAGAGGTTGAAATATAGGGGGTTGGGCAATTCGTTGGCCTATACCTCACTAGTAATCACATTGATAAAGGAAGATCAGGACCTTCTTAGTCCTTCACATTGATCAGCACGGCCTCACAGCGCGAAAGGTCGGAGTTTAGGACGATGTTTTCCGAAGATTCCCCGTCTATGATCTCGATAGACACCGTATTGGGCGGGAACCTGCCCAGGTTATGAGCATAGAGGAACAGATCGTTGGGCTGGGAGGAATCCAGCTTGAGTTCAAAGCCCTTTTTCTGATAGGTGAGGTTGTACTTCGAGACGATCGGGTACCCATTGAGATAGATAGATACGATATCCCCATCCTCCCGGCCGTGGTCCCACAGCTTGATCTGTACGATCTTACTGTTGACCTCCAGTTCTTTGACATAAGTGATGGACCTCCCGTCAAAATCAGTTCTTTTTTCAGGAATCTTTACCTCTTCAACTTCTTCCTCCTCAACAATGTCCTCCTCGACGATCATCTCTTCTTCTTCTTTTTCTTCTTCTTCTTCTTCTTCTTCTTCTTCGGGGACCACCTTATCCACCACCTCCTCCTGTAAAACTTCCACTTCCTCTTCGATCGCGATTTCTTTTACCTTTTCAGGTTCGGGTTCACCCGGGGGATCCGGGTCAGTTTCAGGTTCCTGGGCAATCACGATTTCTTCTGCAGGGGCAGGGGTGTTGGGATCCCTTTTGTCTATGGTAAAGAAAGGGGACGCGTATTTGGCTGTATGGAACTTATCGGCCGGGAATAGTTCAATCCCCATGATCCTATAATTATCACCCTTAGGCAAGGTGGTATTCAGCCTGATGCCTTCTGCCAGGGAATTGTTTTTGAAAACACCCAGTTCCTGAATCACCGTATTGTTTCGTAGCAGGTAGAATTTTATGGTCTTCTCTGTCGGAAGGTTTTCTGTATTCCACTGTATAGATGCGGGATCCGGGATGGTCCAGACACTGCCTTCCCGCGGATAGGTGATCTCCAGAGCCGACCTCCAGTGTTTCCTCTCCCGTAACTGCACCTCATTCAACTCTGTGATGGTCTGTGTAAAATCGGTATAGGGCCTTACCACAGCCAGACCTGAGACTACTTCTTCGAGGAGGGTGTAAAAGGCCTTGACCTCTTCCAGGGCGTTGGACAGAGGGATCTGATCGGAGTATTTTTTGCGCAGACTCCTGAAACGGTCTGACACCCTCTTACTTACTTTCTTATCGATCCCAGGTTTTTCGGTCTTTCCGCTCTCTTCCAGAAGTCTTTTTGCCGTTTTTAATTTCAAATATCCGAACCTGTTCTGCAGGAATGCTATCCCGTCTTCATAGGCAACGGATTTATCCGACTTCAGGTTTGCAGCTATCTCATAGGCCTTTTTGTATTCAAGCAAGGCATGCCTGAGGCTGACCTCGGCGAGCTTCCTGCTGGTTTGTACGGGTGAATTCGTGGCCAGATTCAGCAGATCAAGCAATTGTTCTACCGGGATGCTGTTCACTCCCTCATCAAAAACTCCCTGCAAGTATTCTGTGCCCAGCCAGGGAGACTGTAGCAGGAGGTAATTCCGTTCCATCCTATCAAGTGCCCTTGGTGGACCCAGTTCTTCGGTGATAGCTTTATATTCCGCTTCATTCCACGGAGTAGGATCATCAGAGATCACCTTTTTGCTGACCTCTATGGGATCCTCTGTGATCTCCACAGTGGTCACTGCCATTCCCGGAATGGCCAAAAGGCCAAGAAAAAGGCACAATAAACTCAAATGCTTTGATTTCCCCATGACTTTGGTCCGACCTCAGCGATCGTCATTAATATCATTATCAAAACTATAAGAAGGGGAAAAAATTGTAACGGGAGTAATGAATTTGTTATCAGGAAGTTATAAACGAAAGAATATTCCTACAAATCTATACATTGTCGGGGGTATCGATGGGATTCTGACCTAAAATTTACAGGTCGGTTTTGGGTGTGAAAACCAACTCAAAGTCGGGCTAACAGCACGTAAAAAGCCCAGAAAAAACAAAAAGTGAAGAAAGCGTAAACGAGGAATGTAAGTGTAGTTCTTTTATTCATAAGATTTGGTTAAAGTCTAAAGAAACGGATTTTCCTTTGAAGCCCGAATTCTTCACCGTAAAAGGTACGATTATTCCGATGTACGACCCAAAATCCGATGAAATGCACATTAATGTATTGAGGGCCTGCAAGTTAAGCACACAGCGGTATAAGCCCTTATCGGTCAATCTTAAAACTGTCGAGCTTGATATCATCCAGGCCGTAATCGTCGAAGGGATATTCCAGTTGATCCTGAATATTGTAGAGGGAGATCAGGATGAATTCCGTCAGGAGGACCACGAAAAAAGTCACGTAGGTCGGGTTGTCCGCCCCCATGTCATGGATGATGGTCGGGGCATAGATAAAAGGAAAGATGTAAATGAAGAGCTTGCAATAGGCCTTCAGGCTCAAGGGCGTCCTGTGCGTATTGATGGCATGCAGATTCTCAAGGGATTCGTGCAGATCGTTCATAAATCGGAAGATCCTGTCCTTCAGGCGCCCTGACATTATTTCCCCTTTAGCGTCAACAAAAGATTGAACTTTGTTGAGAATCGGGTCCAGATACTCTGTGGTTTCCCTGTTGTTCTTCAGGTGTTCCATGGAACTGTCGCTGATCTCCCTTAGGATATCCGAGATCTCCTGTTTCTCCTCCGGGGCTAGGTTGTTGGACGCATTGGCGAAATAGTACATGGTTTTTAGGGCGCTCCGGAACTGGCTCAGGTGCTCCAGTGCCTTTTCCCGCCGGCGGAAGGATCCCCGGATCGTAAATACCAGGGGAAAGACGATCGCAATACTCAGCAGGGTAAGGTCTATGTGAAATTGAATATCCAGTTGAAAACACAGCACGACAGTCAGCACCGAGATCATCAGTGCGATCAGAGTCCGCTGGTTAATTATGGACAGGTATAGTTTAATGGTCAGAAATTTAGTATATTAACTTGTTAAAGCTAACCACAAAGTTGTGAAAAACCAAACATTACTTTTAATCCTTACCCTCCTTATCTACAGCCCGGTCTCCCTTTTGTCTCAGGCTTCGGAGGCTGTGGATCGGGAGACGACACGATTGTTCCTCGAACAGGATATCCTGCCCATCAGGCTGGGATTTTCCAACAAGGAAATGAAGAAGGAAACCAATGACAGCACCTACATCTTTACGGCCTTGCATTTCAGTGACCAGGGAGAGTGGGATTCCCTTGATGTCCGGATCCGGGCACGGGGGAACTACCGAAGGGCGCATTGTTACTTTCCGCCTCTCAAGGTAAAGATCAAGAAATCCGAGGCCAAAGAGACCCTTTTCAAAGGCAATAAGGAATTGAAACTGGTCATGCCCTGCGTACAGTCGAGCAGCACTCACGACAACATAGTAAAGGAATATATGGCCTACAAGCTGTTCGAGGTGATCTCTCCCTACCACTTTAAAACACGCATGGCAGATATCGAATTCACCGAATTCAGGGGAAAGAAGAACAAGGTCCACAAGGTGAAGGGATTTCTTATTGAAGACATAGACAAGGTGGCTGAGCGTGCCAATGCGCGCAAAATGAAAAGAGTGGTACACCCGCTGGAGCAGGACGATCTGGCCTCGGTACAGAACGATTTTTTCCAGTTCATGATCGGCAATACCGACTTTTCAACTGCCTACCAGCACAATCAGAAACTCATCTTTACAGCAGACTTCAAGACCATTCCTATCCCATATGATTTTGATATGTCCGGCCTGGTGGATGCGAGTTATGCTGTAGTCTCCCAGGTGGGAGGGGAGGTGCTCGGTATTGAAAGTGTGACCGACAGGCTTTATCGCGGATTTGAAAGAGATGAGAGCGTCTTCCAGGCCGTGAGGCAACAGTACCTGGAATTAAAACCTGAGATATTCAGAGCCATAGATGATCTCAAGGTTCAATTCGAAAACGAAAAGGAATTCGGGATCGCCAGAAATTTTATAGACGACTTCTTTACCATCCTGGAAAACGACAGCCAATTCAATAGTCAGATCCTCAGGAAGACGAGAACAAAATAATAAAGTAAAGGATTAAATATAATATCTTAAAAGACTTCTAATCAAAATAATAATCATAGTATTGGCCTCATAATTGTCCAGACATTCTGAGCCACCTTACGCTGTCCTTCCTCTGTAGGATGAATGCCATCTGCCTGGTTGAGTTTAGGGTTCCCGGCCACCCCTTCGAGCAGGAAGGGAATGAGATAGGCCTCGTTTTTTTCCGCCAGTTCAGGAAAGATACTTCGGAATTCTGCTGTGTATTCAGGCCCCATATTGGGCGGAATCTGCATCCCGGCCAGGACGATCTTTACATCCGGGTTATGATTCTTCACCGTGTCTATGATAGCCTGTAGATTTTCCCTTGTTTCTGAAAGCGGTATTCCCCTGAGTCCGTCATTGGCCCCCAGTTCGAGGACGAAGATGTCGACTTTTTCCCCCATAAGCCAGCTGATCCTGCTTTCGCCGCTGGCGGTAGTCTCTCCGCTGATCCCTGCATTGACCACTAGATAATCCAGACCGAGGGAGTCTATCTTTTCCCCGATACGTGCAGGGAATGCCTGTTCGGGCTCCAGACCCATGCCGGCTGTAAGGCTGTTTCCGAAAAAGATGATGGTTTTTCTGTCTGGTCTGGCAACTGATTCATCCTCCACTGATGTCGGTGTCGGGGACTCAGACTTTGGGTCGGATTTCCTGTTTCCCGATTCGCCGCAGCTTATTGACAAGGCAAGGCCCAACAGATAACAAAACTTTAACACGGATCGCCCTGATCTTGAGAACATATTCAGAATCAATTTTTTAATTTCCCGCCTCTTAACCGGATATAAAGAATTTCATACGTGTCAAAGATATTAAACGTCAGCCAACTCAGAAAGACCTATAATAGCGGCTCAGGAACCCTTACCGTCCTAGATGACATCACCTTTTCCCTCGAAGCCGGGGAAACCTTTGCCATCGTGGGTCCTTCGGGTAGTGGGAAGACCACATTACTCGGATTATGTGCCGGGCTCGACCGCCCTGATTCTGGGCGTATTGACCTGTGTGGAATTGAGATCGATACCCTCGATGAGGACAAAAGGGCATTGTTGAGGAATCAGAAAGTTGGGTTCATCTTTCAGGACTTTCAACTCCTTCCAACGCTTACTGCCCTTGAGAATGTAGCCGTTCCCCTCGAATTACAGGGGGTTAAAAATGCCCAGTCAAAAGCCGTGACCCTTCTGGAAAAGGTAGGACTGGGGGCACGCGTCCACCACTATCCCTCTCAGTTGTCGGGAGGAGAGCAGCAAAGGGTTGCCCTGGCGCGTGCTTTTTCGAATACTCCCGAGATCCTCTTTGCCGATGAGCCCACCGGCGAACTGGATGAAGAGACTGGGCAGAAGATCATTGAACTCCTTTTCGATCTGAACAAGGAAGCGGGCACCACTCTGGTGATCATAACCCATGATATGGACCTCGCCCGTAAGACCCAGCGCATCCTCCGGCTCAAAGGTGGAAAGATACACAGGGATGAAAAGGTAGTGGCCCCATGAAAGACCTGCAGTCGGCCAAAACTGGTATTTCCTGGTTAATCCTCATGGCCTGGAGAGACCTCCGTTCCAATGCGGGGAAACTGTTCCTGTTTATGTCTTCCATTATCATCGGGATTGCTGCTCTGGTAGCGATCCAATCCTTCGGGAACAATCTTACTACCAGTATTGATATGCAATCCAGGGCACTTATGGGGGCCGACTATGTGATTGACAGCAATCATCCCGCTAATGAAGAAGTGGTAAGGATCATGGATTCCCTTGGCGGACCCGACAGCCGTGAAATCAACTTCGCTTCCATGGTGGTTTTCCCAAAAAGGGGCAGGAGTAAGCTCGTACAGGTAGTAGGTACGGAACAAGGATTTCCCTTTTACGGGGAATTGGAAACAGATCCTCCGGCTGCCGCACGGGGCTACCTGGTCAAAGGCTCCGCCCTGGTGGACGCCACCGTCATGCTTCAGCAAAACCTCCGCGCCGGTGACAGCATCAAGGTTGGGAATATATCCCTGCCCATAGAGGGTGCCCTCAAGAGTGTTCCCGGGAGATCTGCCCTCAGTAGCAGCGTGGCCCCCGCCGTATTTATCCCTTACGATAAGATCACCCAGACAGGGTTGCTTCAGCGCGGCAGCCGCGTC
>NZ_JBFGBM010000093.1:0-10044 GCF_041567615.1 Muriicola sp. | reverse complement strand
TGTCCCCGGTGCGGTCGAACCAGAGTCCGGCTCCTCCATAGGCCATCAGAAAGACCCCAAGCCCGTAGCCCATGAAGACCGAGATGGCCCCTAAGAGGATCAACAGTACATGGACTACTTGTTTGAATGGCAACTTAAGTTTCCTTTTTCGGAACACTACTGCTGCAAAAGGCGGGATCAGAAAGAGGGCAATCACCAGGGAAGCCGTCAGCGCCATCGTCTTGGTAAAGGCCAGGGGCCTGAACAACTTTCCTTCCGCCCCTATCATGGTAAATACGGGCAGGAAACTGATGATGGTGGTCATGACAGCCGTGAGAATGGCGCCGGAGACCTCAGAGGTGGCATTGTATACGAGCTCGTCCATGGTGTACTCTTCCCCGTTGTCTTTTAACCTGAGTTGTGGATCCTCCATATGTCTGATCACATTTTCGGCCAGGATAACCCCCACGTCTACCATGGTACCAATGGCAATGGCGATCCCGGAGAGGGCCACGATGTTGGCGTCTACCTGAAAGAGCTTCATGGTGATAAAGACCATCAGGATTCCCAGGGGCAGGAGGCCGGAGATCAGTAAGGAGGCCCGCAGGTTGAAGACCATAATCACGATGACCAGGATAGTGATCAACACCTCATAGGTAAGGGCCTCATTGAGGGTGCCCAGGGTTTCCTGAATCAATTCGGTCCTGTCATAAAAAGGCACGATCGTCACCTTGGAGGTACGACCATCAGCCAAGACTTTGGTTGGGAGCCCTGCACTTACTTCGGCTATCTGGTCCTTTACATTATCAATCACTTCCATGGGATTGGCACCATACCTGGCTACCACCACGCCTCCCACTACCTCAGCACCTTCTTTGTCGAGTACGCCCCTTCGCGTGGCCGGACCCAGGGTAACCTTGCCGATATCCTTAACGCGAATAGAGGTGAATTCCTCGGAACTTACGACGGCATTCTCCACGTCGGCGACCGACTTCACATAGCCCAGGCCTCTGACCAGATATTCCGCCCTGTTCATCTCTATAGTCTGAGCGCCTATATCCTGGTTGCTCTGACTTACAGCTCTTGCGATGTCGGCCAGGCTTACGTTGTATTGACGCATTAGTTCCGGATCGACGTCAACCTGATATTCCTTGATAAAACCACCGATGGACGCCACTTCGGAGACCCCACTCGCTGAGGAAAGGGCGTATTTCACTGTGAAATCCTGAATACTTCGCAATTCTTGCAGATCCCACCCACCTGTCACATTACCGTCCTGGTCCCGGCCTTCCAGGGTGTACCAGTAAATCTGCCCCAGACCGGTGGCATCAGGACCCAGAGATGGGGTCACCCCCTGGGGAAGCAGACCGGCCGGCAGGGAATTCAGTTTTTCAAGAATCCTGCTTCGGGACCAGTAAAATTCCACATCTTCCTCAAAGATGATGTAGATACTGGAATACCCGAACATGGAAGTACTCCTAATGGTCTTTACCCCGGCTATTCCCAGGAGAGAACTCGTCAGAGGGTAGGTAACCTGGTCTTCGATGTCCTGGGGTGAGCGACCTTCCCATTCAGTAAAGACGATTTGCTGGTTCTCCCCTATATCCGGGATGGCATCCACCGCCACGGGATCTGAAGGTAGGATCCCGGTGTCCCAGTTAAAGGGGGCGTTCACGACCCCCCAGCCGAGGAACAAGACCAGGAGGATAAAGGCCACCAGCTTGTTTTCTATAAGGAATTTGATACTCTTGTTAAGCATTTGATTTGATCATTTAACTTTGAAATTAAGGAATTGAAGGGACTATAAAAGACCCAGCCCCAATGGCAAGGCAGAGGGGTTCATTTCAAAAGTCTGTGATCAAATAAGGAAGGTCTGGTCCAGAATCTGGACGTCCCGGATCAAAGGAGGCGGTGCATAATCCCTGTAGGGATCGTGTTCATCCTCCAAATCGGGTAAAAGTTGCAGATAGGTATATACGAAGGAGACCAGGAAGGTCTGTTGCTCTAAAGTAAGTTTGTCAAAAGAGGGTTGGAGGTCATCCTGTCCGGGGATGACGATGGCCAGGTCACTGCAGCAATGCGATTCCATGGTCTCGGAGGCCATGTCCATTTCGCCCATGTTCATACCACAGGTATCGGCCTGCTGATAGAATTTAAGATCCACCAGGGTCTTACCACAAAAATGCATGTCCATAGAAAAAGACATGGTGGCAAAAAGTACCAGAAGGGCCATTGAGACTGCCCCAAATTTCTGTAATACAGACCTCATACGCCTACAAAACTACAAAATAAATGGATTTATTGCACTGGTTGTGAAAAGTTTAGGAAACAAATCTCGGTTGGGATTCATTGTGAAAAGGGGGCTGAAAATCATGATAACAAGATCATTACGATTGTCTGTTACCTGTAAAATCAACGGATAAACTTAGAAGTCAGGGTGTTTACAAAGAGGATGTTGCCCATCTGCTCATATCCTGTAAAAACCTCCAGGTTGTCCTCTTTCAGGATGTTCTGTTCGTGGAATCCTATCAGGGTGAGATCGGCATCCATAGAATATCCGTTGATCAGCTGTTTGCGGTCCATATCCTCCTCTATGGCGATTACTCTTATATTCTTGGCCGATATTGGCAACCTCCCGCTGGAGGTGAGCTTGATGAGCTGTTCCTGTTCCCTGGCCAGGTGTTCCCTGGGGAAAGTGGCGTAAATCTTGATCTCCCCGTGCTTCCAGTCTGAATGGCCCAGGATGATGTAGGAGAGCAGGATCATCAGGCTGGCATTCTCGAAATCCTCTTTCTGGATCCAGATATGGATGTCTTTGTGATAGCCAAAACCTCGGTCTGAGCTGGCCAGGATGCACAGGTCGTAGTTGGCCGCCTTGAGCAAGCTGTAATTGTCCACGATATGAGACAGCCATTCCTTTTCTCCTTTTTTGTATTCGAAGAGCATCATATTGTTGGGTTTGCCCGAAATGCCCGGTTGTTGTATGGCCTGGACGATAGCAGCCGTATTGGAGGGAGAGATTATGGTCTCGAGGAATATATTGGAATTGCTGGTTGAGGCGATGTGGATGAGTTTCTCCAGTTTTTCTTCCGCCGCCGTCTTGGATTCTTTGGAGAAGAAAGCGTGTTCGAAATGTATAAAGGTGCCAAACCCGTAGCGGTGTGAGATCCACTTCATCAGGTCAAGTGCACCGTATCGTTCAAAGGAATCCTTTGACAGGCAGAGTACGGCAGGCCTCCAGTCCTCATCAGATTTGGCCTTATCTGCCTTTTGGAGGAAAACCTGCAGGGTACGGCTTAACTGATAGATCACTCCCTGAAATATGCTTGCCATCCCCTTTTTGGAGTCGCTCCTGGAAGAAACATAGAAGTAAAGGCCAATCATGACAAGGATAGCGGCGAACGCATAGGGCGTATTTATTTTGAACATGAGATAAATACACATGACAGCCCCGAGCAGGGAGAGGTACCACTTCGATTTAAAAGAAGGCCTGTAAGCAGGGTCTGCCGCAAAATGCTGGAGGAAGGAGATCAGGCAGAGGGAACCATAGGTGACCATAAAGAACATGGAGATGATTTCAGCCACCGCATTCACATCCCCCAACAACACAAAGAAAAAGGCGATGATGCTGGTAAGGATGGTGGCGTTTCTGGGTTCATTGGTCTTGAAGTTACCCCGGGACACCCAGTGGTTCACGAAGCGGTTGGGGAACACCTTATCGCCTCCGATAGCCTGGAGCGTCCTGGGGGCCACCATGAAGGATCCCAGGGCGGAGGAAATGGTCGCCGCTGCAAGTCCGATGGGAATGATAGGGCCCCAGAGCGCGATCTTGCCCATCACCAGCTGGTCGTTGATCAGGTCTTCAGGGGAAGCCGAACTGGCCAGTTTGTAGGCAATGAAGACATAGACGATCATGCCTATGATGGTTGCCGACAGGGTTCCCAGGGGAATGGCTTTTTTAGGGTCACGCAGGTCACCGGACAAGCCCACCCCGGCCGTCATCCCTGTAAAGGCCGGAAATATGATGGCAAATACATAGAAGAAACTATAGCCAGACTCAGAGCCTTTGAACAACTGCGAACTGTCAAAGATCTCAGAATATTCCGTGTCTCCGAGAAAGAACAGAACCAGGGAGATCGCGAGGATGGTGACCACCACATAGAGGGCTTTCATCCCGAGGGCAGCCCCTCTGCTCACCATCAGCCATATGAGTCCAAGTATGGCTGGGATACTGAAGAGGCGGTTGTCATAAAGCACATATCCCAGTTCGCTTTCCACCCAGGGTTTGATAGCGTCAAAGGCCTCGGCAAATGCGATGACGTAAAAGGCCACGCTGATCGCCTGGGAGAGGTAAAGGGCGATCCCTATGGCAGCCCCGATATTCACCCCGAAAGAGCGGGAAATGATAAAATACTCCCCCCCACCTTCCACTTTCTGGTTAGTGGCGATCTCAGCCAGGGCCATGGCCGTGGGGATGGTCACCATGTGTCCTATGATGATGATGAGTAAGGTACCGGCAAAGCCCACGGACCCCACGGCAAAACCAAATCGCAGGAACATAATGGCCCCCAGGATGGTGGAAATGGCCGTCAGGAATACGGGCAGAGTCCCGAAATTAGCCTTGGTTGCAGACAGCGATCTTTCCATCTCTGATTTCATGAAAACCCCTTTAAGATCGTACTCAAGGTACTATATTTCGCTGATTTAGTTCCGGTATTTTGGCATTTTATTCTGTTTCCTGTGTTCATTCCGTGTCGGAATTTAGGTGTGATTTGACCCGGCCTAAGAGCAAGAAATTGATCTTCAACTTTGGTCACGAAATAATAAATATCATTCCGAATGTTCCGGGTTATTCATACCTTAGTAGATCACTGCCGAAACCATTTATTGAAGCGTGAAGGCTGTTCTCTCTTTGCTGGTCCGGTCCGGACAGGAGCAATCAGCTATAGGTTATGAGTTCATTAAAAATTCCGTAAAATAGCGTCTTTTCTGGTCTGCGTTTCATTATTTTGCCGGGACCAGAAGAAGACAGGACGGATCGGCGTGAAACAGGCCCGGAGTCCAAGAAATAACGTATTGAATGAAAGTACAGTTTTTTACAAGAGAATATCCTCCCTATGTATACGGGGGTGCTGGGGTGCATGTAGAATACCTGGCAGCGGAATTATCAAAACTGATGGAGGTGGATGTGCGCTGTTTTGGCGATCAGGACGAGACCTCCGGCTCGCTTGCCGTCAAGGGATTTCCCTATGACAATCCCGTTTTTGACAAGACGGATGACAAACTCAAAGGCGTCCTGCAGACCCTGAGCACTTGTATTCATTTCAATGCTGAAGAGGTGGATTCGGACATCATCCACTGCCATACCTGGTATGCCCACTTTGCCGGAATTGTGGCCAAGCTGTGTTACGGAAAACCTTTGGTGATCACCATACATTCCCTTGAACCCTTAAGACCCTGGAAAAGGGAACAGCTGGGCCTGGGCTACGACGCTTCTTCCTGGATAGAAAAAACGGCTATAGAAATGGCTGATTCCATCATCGCGGTCTCCAGGGAGACCCAGGAGGATGTCCTGAAATTCTTTGACGTGGATGAAAAAAAGATCAGCGTCATCTACAACGGTATCAACCTGCAGGAATACCAGATCACACAGGAAACCTCAGCCCTGACCACCTACGGGGTGGATCCTGCAAAACCCTATGTGCTCTTTGTAGGTAGGATCACAAGGCAGAAAGGGATCATCCATCTGATGAATGCCATCAAGTACATCGATCCGGATACACAGATCGTGTTATGTGCCGGGGCCCCGGACACCAAAGAGATCGCTCAGGAAATGCAGGAAGGCATAGAGGAAGTTCGGAAAACGAGGGACAACATTATCTGGATAGACAAGATGCTGGATAAGAAATCTGTGATACAGCTGTATTCCCATGCCGACGTCTTTTGCTGCCCTTCGATCTACGAACCTTTCGGGATCATCAACATAGAAGCCATGGCGTGTAATACGGCCGTTGTAGCCAGCGCCGTCGGGGGTATCAAGGAAGTGGTCATCCCAGGGGAGACCGGTATTCTCGTCCCTCTGGAGCAGCAAAAAACAGCGCCCTTCGAACCCGTGGATCCAGATGCCTTTGCCAGGGACCTGGCCGAAGGGATCAACACCTTGATCCGGGATGAAACCCTGAGGAACAAAATGGCGGTCAACGGGCGGAAACGGGTGGAAGAGCACTTCGACTGGGCAGCGATCGCCCAGCAGGTAAAAACATTATATCAATCCTTAATTTGACGAGCATGCTAAATACGAACACACTGGCAATCATTCTTGGAGGTGGACAGGGTACACGATTGTATCCGCTCACGGAATCAAGGTCTAAACCCGCCGTTCCCATCGCAGGGAAATACAGGCTGGTAGACATTCCCATTTCGAACTGTATCAATTCTGAGATCAAACGGATGTTTGTCCTGACGCAGTTCAACTCGGCCTCCCTGAACAAGCATATCAAGAATACGTATCACTTCAGTTTCTTCAGCTCGGCCTTTGTCGACATCCTGGCCGCCGAGCAAACGATAGGGAATACAACCTGGTACCAGGGTACTGCAGACGCGGTCAGGCAGTGTATGCACCATTTTATCAGGCACGACTTTGATTACGCCCTCATCCTTTCCGGGGATCAGTTATATCAGATGGATTACAACCTGATGCTGGAAGCCCATGTAAATAGCGGGGCAGCGATCACCATTGGCACCATTCCCGTGCACGCCAATGATGCCCCGGCCTTTGGTATCCTGAAAGCGGACCCTGATCACAGGATCACCTCCTTTATCGAAAAACCGGCTACGGAATTGCTGCCTGACTGGACCTCTGACGTGAGCGAGGAGATGAAGGCACAGGGCAGGCATTATCTGGCCTCTATGGGTATCTACGTCTTTAACCGCGACCTGCTGATCGAACTGATGGACGACAATTCCACTGTTGACTTCGGGAAGGAGATCATCCCCCAGAATATCCACAAGCACAAGACCATGAGTTACCCGTTTGAGGGCTACTGGACAGATATTGGAAATATCTCTTCCTTCTTTGAAGCCAACCTGGGGCTTTGCGATGAGATTCCGAAATTCAACCTGTACGACAAAAAGAACCGCATCTATACCCGGGCACGGATGCTCCCCACCACCAAGATCAGCGGAACAAAGATGACCCAGGCCGTCGTCTCGGACGGGTGTATCATCCACGCCGCCAGTATTGAGCGATCTGTGATCGGGATCCGTTCGAGGATCGGGAAGGATTCGGTAGTGCGCAATACTTATGTGATGGGTAGCGATTACTACGAAACACTGAAAGAGATCGAAAACTTTAATATTGATATTCTGATGGGCATAGGGGAACGATGTCATATCGAGAATGTCATCGTGGACAAGAACTGCCGGATCGGAGACGATGTGACCATCAAAGGCGGATCGCACCTGGAAGACAAGGAGACCGATACCTATGTGATCAGGGACGGGATCGTCGTCCTTAAAAAAGGAGCGGTCATCCCAAAAGGCACGGTAATCTAGCACTCTATTAATTAGGTGAGCAGGGGATAAAGAACAAGGAAGCATTCCTGTCATACCCACAAGTAAATTCACTACCTTAGGAAGTCATGAAGCTTCAAGGCTTTCTCTTCCTTTGCTTATTATTCTGTGCCTTCGCAGACCTAACAGCCCAGGCAGGTCCTCCCATTTTCATTGACCGAATTGAGAATATCCGCTTTGACGGGCAAGTCGATGAGCCCGAATGGGATGCCATTGAACCTTTGCCACTGGTTCAATATGAACCCAGGGCCGGGGAGCCTCCTACGGAACGCTCGGAGATCCGCCTGGCCTATGACGACAGATATTTTTACATCTCCATACGCGCCTTTGAAAGCCATAAAAACGAGGTTAGGGCCACCTCCCTCTACCGTGACCGTATCGCAGGATCAGACCACCTGGAGATTCTCCTCGACACATACAACGACAACCAGACCGGATATATCTTCACCACGACCCCGACCGGTATAAGAAATGACGCAGAGGTCTTTAATGATGCCATTGTCAGCACGGTAACCCAGGGTGGTGCCTTTAACCGGGACTTCAATACGTTCTGGGATGCGGAAAGTGTAATGGATGGCCAGGGGTGGACCGCGGAGATGCGGATCCCTTTTACCAGCCTCCGGTTCCAGTCAGTAGATGGACAGGTCACCATGGGGATCATCGTGCAGCGTAAAGTGGCCCATAAAAACGAGAGGTTGGTCTTCCCGGCGGTCCCGCCCATCACCAACTGGGCCTTCCTGCGCCCATCTTTGGCTCAAAAGATCATTTTTACCGGTATCAGCCCCAGCAAGACGCTCTACATAACACCCTATCTCCTGGGTGGATATGACCGGAACTTTACCCTTGACCAGGCGGGTGAAGCCTACCAGGAGAACAGGGCTACACAGTGGAATGTAGGTGGAGATGTGAAGTATTCCATTACGAACAACCTTACGGCTGATTTTACTATCAACACCGACTTTGCACAGGCGGAGGCAGATGACCAGCTGGTGAACCTCACTCGTTTCTCCCTCTTCTTTCCGGAAAAACGGCAGTTCTTTCAGGAACGGTCTGCCATATTTGATTTTCGTACCGGAGGGATCAGCCGGCTTTTCTTCAGCCGGCGTATCGGCCTCACCAATACGGGGGATCAGGTGCCCATCTATGGTGGGGTACGTATGATAGGCAGGTCTGCCGACTGGGATTTTGGTCTGCTGAACATGCAGACACAATCCCTGGACACTATCCCATCCGAAAATTTTGGGGTACTCCGCCTTCGGAAAAGAGTTTTTAATGAGAATAGTTTTCTGGGAGGCATGTTTACAAGTCGGATTGACGCCGATGGGAATTCCAATTTGGCTTACGGCCTGGATGGGTTGATCCGGGTCTCAGGAGATGACTACCTCACCGTCCAATGGGCTCAGGCCTTTGACAGCCGGCAGGCAAAAGGGGCCACGGAGGATTTCAAAAATGGAAGACTGGCACTGGAAATGACCCGCAGACGGAGGCAGGGCCTGGGCTATACCCTGGGAACCATCTTTTCAGGGGAGAATTACGATCCCGGGGTGGGCTTCGTGGACAGGGAAAATTTTAAATATTTCACGGCCCTGGTCTCACAGACCTGGCTGAACCAGCAGGGCCCTTTTATCTTCCACACCTTCCAACCCTTCGGCAATACCTTTTTGGACAAGCGGGAAAACCGGGTGATCTCATCGGAATATGGCCTGGAGTGGGTTTTTACGAGGAGAAACCAGGACAGCGGGGGGATCAGGCTTACCAGCGTCTATGAGCGATTGACCTCGGAATTTGGGCTCGCACAAGACGTCGTACTCCCAGTGGGACAATACGATTTCTACCGCATCAATTTCCGGTATAATCAGGCCATCGATCGTACCATGCGTACCGGAGTTCAGTTCGAGACCGGAAGCTTTTACGACGGATGGCTGCATACCCTCAACATAAGTCCGGGATGGTATATTTCCAAACACCTGCAGTTAAACCTCGAATACCTGTACAATTACGGGAGATTCGATGGCAGGGCTGATCGGCTGAATTTCCAGATCGCACGACTCCGAGTGGGTACGGCACTCGACCGGAAACTGTCCCTCAACGGTTTGTTCCAGTACAACGGGGCCCAGGATATCTTTTCCCTCAATGCGCGATTCCGCTACAATTTCAGGGAGGGCCAGGATCTGTGGATCGTTCTCAATTCAGGGTACAACACGGACCGCATGAGTACCCTCCCTCCCCTGCCTTCGGTAAACAACCAGTCGGTCCTGATAAAATACATCCACACTTTCATTTTCGGGATCCGGCGTAACCCCTGAATGCAGTTCCTGCCTGGATATTCTGCCCCTTAAAAAGGCCTGTTTCGGTTCATACGAAGGTTCCCGGGATTTAAAATTCTCAGGCAGAGGACATAGCTCCGTTATTTTACAGTCTTCAGCACAATATCCACGAGATTTTTCGTTTGAAATACAGGGACTTCCCTAGTAAAAACGATACCTGATCTCC
>NZ_JBFGBM010000092.1:0-10075 GCF_041567615.1 Muriicola sp. | reverse complement strand
GATTTTGCGGAAGGACTTGAAAAAGTAGACCTTTCCGTAACCTTCTCCACCAACTGGAATGAAACTACAGAGCGCACCCAATTTGCTGCGGCGGCTAATCATTTCCTGGAATCATGGGGAGATGCCCAATTGAAAAAAGGACATTACAGCCTTGTCCAGCCTACCATCAGGGAGCTTTTTGACACCCGACAATTCCAGCAATCCCTGTTGCTCTGGATGGGCAGCGATCAGAGTTATTACGATTATATCAAAGCCTATTGGACGGACATCATTCTCGGTACCGAATCCTGGAACAAGGCTTTGCACGACGGGGTATACAGCGTCGAAATGAATATGGCGGGAACCCGGGAGGAAACTGTTTCTGAGACGGCCCCCGACGCAGTCCTCAGCGACGCCGTTCGGAACCTGGCCTCAACCTCTTCGGAAGGTATGGAGCTCACCCTCTACAGCAAGGTAGGGATGGGTGATGGGCAGCAGGCCAGCAACCCCTGGCTGCAGGAATTCCCGGATCCTATTACCAGGGTCACCTGGGATAATTACCTCACCATCTCCAGGGCTGATGCAAACGAGCTCGGCCTGGTCAATGAAAATGCGGCCAACGGCGGCCTCGACGGCAGCTATGCCAATGTAACCGTCAACGGGGTGACCCTTAGCAGCGTCCCTGTGATCATACAGCCCGGACAGGCGAAAAATACCATCGGACTGTCCTTCGGATACGGCCGAAAAGTGGGGATGAAGGAAGAGATGCAGACCGGGGTCAATGCCTATGCTCTTTACACAGATTTCAACAGCATTCAATCCGTCAGTGTGGAAAAAGCTTCTGGCATGCACGAATTTGCCTGTATCCAGCTGCAAAATACCCTGATGGGTAGGGGGGAGATCATCAAGGAGACCACCCTCGAAAAGTACAAAACCGAAGATCCTCACGAGTGGAATCCCGTACCGGAGGTATCCCTCAATCACCAGGAGGTTCCGGCAACTACCGTCGACCTTTGGGAATCCTTTGACAGGTCTGTGGGTCACCACTTCAACATGTCCATCGACCTTAATGCCTGTACAGGTTGCGGGGCTTGTGTGATCGCCTGCCACGCCGAAAATAACATTCCTGTGGTAGGAAAGACAGAGGTGAGAAGGTCCAGGGATATGCACTGGCTGAGGATAGACAGGTATTATTCTTCAGAAGACACCTTTGAGGATGACAACATTAAAAAGGACGAGTTCTCCGGAGCTTTCGATTCCAAGGCAGGATTCGAAGAAATGGAAAGGGCAGCTGAGAATCCTCAGGTGGCTTTCCAGCCCGTGATGTGCCAGCACTGCAACCACGCTCCCTGTGAGACCGTTTGTCCGGTGGCCGCTACTTCACACAGCCGCCAGGGACAGAACCATATGGCTTACAACCGCTGCGTGGGAACACGTTACTGTGCAAACAACTGTCCTTACAAGGTTCGAAGGTTCAACTGGTTCCTTTACAACAATAATGACGAGTTCGATTTCCATATGAATAACGACCTCGGGAAAATGGTCATCAACCCTGATGTAACCGTAAGGTCGAGGGGAGTGATCGAGAAGTGTTCGCTTTGTATCCAGATGACACAGAAGACCATCCTGGATGCCAAGAGGGAAGGTCGCGAGATCGAGGACGGGGAATTCCAGACCGCATGTTCCAACGCATGCAGCAACGGAGCCATCATCTTTGGAGATATCAATGACGAGAAGAGTCAGGTGGCTGCCCTTAAGAAGGAGGACAGGATGTACCACTTGCTGGAAGCAGTGGGAACCAAGCCCAATGTCTTTTATCAGGTCAAGGTAAGGAACACCAACGAAGCATAAACAAGTAGAAAAACCTAACATAACAGAAATCTATGGCGTCGCATTACGAAGCACCAATTAGGAAGCCCCTTGTTATTGGAGACAAAGACTACCACGACGTTTCGGTGGACATTGCAGCTCCTATAGAAGGCAGGGCCAACAGGCAGTGGTGGATAGTCTTTTCCATTGCCCTGGCGGCACTCCTCTGGGGAATAGGTGCTATAATTTATACGATCTCCACGGGTATAGGTACTTGGGGACTCAACAAAACGGTCAACTGGGCCTGGGACATCACCAACTTCGTCTGGTGGGTGGGTATAGGTCACGCGGGAACGCTGATCTCGGCAGTACTGCTGCTCTTCAGGCAGAAGTGGAGAATGGCGATCAACCGGTCGGCTGAAGCCATGACCATCTTCTCGGTGATCCAGGCGGGATTGTTCCCTATCATCCACATGGGCAGGCCCTGGCTGGCGTATTGGGTGGTTCCCATCCCCAACCAGTTCGGATCCCTTTGGGTAAACTTCAATTCCCCTCTGCTTTGGGACGTATTTGCGATCTCGACGTATTTATCTGTTTCCCTGGTTTTCTGGTGGACAGGGTTACTGCCCGACTTTGCGATGATCCGCGACAGGGCGGTAAAACCCTTTCAGAAAAAGATATACGGCCTGGTGAGTTTTGGCTGGACAGGAAGGGCCAAGGACTGGCAGCGATTTGAAGAGGTATCTCTCGTTCTCGCTGGTTTGGCTACGCCCCTTGTACTTTCTGTACACACCATCGTATCCTTCGACTTTGCTACCTCCGTGATCCCGGGATGGCACACCACCATCTTCCCCCCATACTTTGTGGCCGGGGCGATCTTCTCGGGCTTTGCCATGGTACAGACCCTTTTGATCATCATGAGAAAGGTGTGCAGCCTGGAAGCCTATATCACGGTTCAGCATATAGAATTGATGAACATCATCATCATGGTGACAGGTTCCATCGTGGGCTGTGCCTATATCACGGAGCTCTTCATCGCCTGGTATTCCGGGGTGGAGTACGAACAGTACGCCTTCCTGAACCGGGCCACCGGACCTTACTGGTGGGCTTACCTGCTCATGATGAGCTGTAACGTGGTCTCCCCTCAGGTGATGTGGTTTAAAAAAATCCGGACCAGTATCGTAATCTCCTTTGTGATCTCTATCGTCGTGAATATCGGGATGTGGTTCGAGCGGTTCGTGATCATCGTGACCTCCCTCCACAGGGATTACCTCCCTTCATCCTGGACCATGTTCTCCCCAACCTTTGTGGATATCGGGATCTTTATCGGGACCATTGGGTTCTTCTTTGTGCTCTTTTTGCTCTATGCGAGGACCTTCCCTGTGATCGCACAGGCCGAAGTGAAATCCATCCTGAAATCCTCAGGTTCCAAATACAAAACTCTAAGGGATTCCGGAAAGCCCCTTTATCAAATGCCTTCGGGTAAGGCTCCAAAGACGGAGACCAAGACGGAAGCGGCTTCCCAGCAAATCCCAAGGGCCGAAGCTTCCGACCTGCTTTCCAAACTCGGAACTTTCGACCCTTCCAAAGACAAGGCAGACGACCTTAAGAAAGTGAAGGGGATAGGACCCAAGATGGAGAAGACCCTGAATCAGATTGGAATATACACCTTTGCCCAGGTCAGCAGGATGACCGAGGCCGAATACAATATGCTGGATGAATTGACAGGTGCATTCCCGGGAAGGGCTCAGAGAGACGACTGGGCAGGTCAGGCAAAGAAATTAAATAAGAAATCGTAATTATGGCCTCTAAAGTTATACACGCTTATTTCAACGATGATGACATCCTGATGCAGGCTGTCAAAAAGGTAAAGGCTGCCAGACACCATATAGAGGAAGTGTATTGCCCTTTCCCTGTTCACGGGCTGGATAAGGCCATGGGGCTGGCTCCCACTAGGATCGCCATTACCTCATTCATGTACGGCTGTCTGGGTCTCACCGTGGCCATCGTGATGATGAATTACATCATGATAGAGGACTGGCCACAGGACATCGGTGGAAAACCCAGTTTTAGCTATATCGAGAACATGCCGGCCTTTGTACCCATCATGTTTGAGATGACCGTATTTTTTGCGGCCCACCTGATGGTGATCACCTTTTACCTGAGGAGCAGGCTCTGGCCCTTCAAAAAAGCCGAAAACCCTGATGTCAGGACCACTGATGACCATTTTGTAATGGAAATAGAAGTGCACGGTGATGAGAAAGGCCTGATGACCCTCTTACAGGAGTCAGGCGCCGTAGAGATTAACAAGGTAGAAAAGTAGTACCGGACTTATGAAGAATATACTCAAAATAGGAATTGTATTTACGGCCGTGCTGGCCATGGTTTCCTGTGCAGACAAGGACAGCCCGAACTATCAGTACATGCCCAACATGTATTTTCCGGTGGGCTATGAGACCTATCAGCAGGTTGATTTTTTACCCAATGGCTCTGAAGCCATGCAACCGGCAGAGAATACCATCTCCAGGGGGTGGCTGCCCTACGAATTCGCCAATGACCTGGCCGGAAAGGATATGGCGAGACTGCAGCCAAGTCCGCTTGACTCCGTCAACGCTGAGGCCAACCTGTCCAAGGGAAAGGAATTATACGATATCTATTGCGCGATCTGTCATGGTGCCAACGGGGCCGGACAGGGAACCCTGGTAAAAAGGGAAAAGATCCTCGGCGTACCCAGTTATGCCGATGTGGCGAGGAACATTACGGTAGGGTCTACCTATCACACGATTTATTACGGCCTTAACTCCATGGGATCCTATGCCGGGCAGCTCAATTTTGAAGAGAGGTGGCAGGTGGCGGAATACGTCATGAAACTGAAGCAGGACCTAACTAAATAAGATACTGACAGCAACTATGTATACATTTTCTAACAGACTTAAGATCGGAGCAATAGTCCTCATGGCCCTCGGAATCCTGGGGATGGGTGTCGGGTTTGTATCGGTCCCTTCCACTCCGGAAGAAGCAAAAGCCATGGTGGCTGCACATGATGACGGTCATGGGGATTCCCATGCTGAGGAGAGTGATCATCCTGCGACGGTTAGTGAACATCCTGATGCGGCAGAACATCCTGCAGAAGATGCAGGACATGCTGCTGCTACCGAACACGGTGCATCCCACGATGAACACCTGATGCATCAATTGCAGAACAGGCCGTGGTCTGCGCTTTATGTGGCTGCATTCTTTTTCTTTATGATATCCCTGGGTGTACTTGCGTTCTACGCTATCCAAAGGGCTTCACAGGCGGGCTGGTCACCCCTTTTATTTCGGGTCATGGAAGGTATTACCGCTTACCTTGTGCCCGGAGGGATCGTGATCTTTGTGATCTTTGTGCTTTCTGTGATGCACGTGAATCATATGTTTGTGTGGATGGATGCTGAAGTAGTGGCCGAAGATTCGATCATACAGGGGAAAGCAGGATATCTGAATCCCACGTTTTTCCTGATCCGTGCCGCCGTTTTCCTGGGGGGCTGGATCCTCTACAGGGAAGTTTCCAGGCGTTTGTCCCTCGCTCAGGACGAAGCACAGGACAACAAGAACTTTGTCAAGAACTTCAGGTGGTCTGCCGGCTTCCTGGTATTTTATCTCGTCACCGAATCCATGATGTCATGGGATTGGATCATGAGTATAGATCCTCACTGGTTCAGCACCTTGTTTGGATGGTATGTTTTTGCGAGCATGATGGTCTCCGGCATCACCGTGATCGCTATGGTGACCATATATCTCAAATCAAAAGGATACCTGCCCGATGTGAATGACAGCCACATACACGACCTGGCCAAATTCATGTTTGGATTCAGTATCTTCTGGACGTATCTTTGGTTCAGCCAGTTCATGCTGATCTGGTATGCCAATATCCCTGAGGAGGTCACGTATTTTGTGACCCGTATAGAGGATTATAAATTGCCATTTTTTGGGATGATCGTGATGAATTTCGTGTTCCCCCTCCTGGTTCTTATGAACAGTGATTACAAGAGGGTGAACTGGTTCGTGATCATGGCGGGGATCGTGATCCTGGCAGGACACTATCTCGACGTCTACAACATGGTGATGCCAGGTACTGTGGGGGATCAGTGGTTCATCGGTATTCCTGAACTGGGAGCCTTGTCTTTCTTTGCCGGGGCGTTCATCTTCTGGACGTTCAGGTCGCTGACCAAGGTCCCGCTCCAACCGAAAAGGAACCCATTCATAGAGGAGAGCAGACATTTTCACTATTAATGAATACAGTAACTTATTTAGTTTAGATAATGACGACATTACTTACGATACTTGTTCTAATCTTAGTAGCCATCGCCATCTGGCAGATGACCAAGATCTTTGAACTGTCTCAGATCAGGGCAGAGAATACTCAGGTTGCCAGCGATAAGGATAACAAGTACAACGGATACCTGATGTTCGCCTTTTTGATCTTTATTTATGGGATCACTATTTTCAGTTTCTGGAAATACAGCAAGGTGTTGCTGCCGGAAGCCGCATCAGAACACGGGCAGAGCTATGACAGTTTGATGTTGTGGTCCTTCGTGATCATTTTTTTCGTGCAAACCGTCACCCAGGCCCTCCTGCATTACTTTGGCTATAAGTACAAGGGAGAAAAAGGGAAAAAAGCCCTTTTCTATGCGGATAATGACCGACTGGAATTCATCTGGACCATCATTCCGGTGATCGTACTGGCCGGACTTATCCTCTGGGGACTGTACACCTGGACGAACATCATGGACGTGAATGATGAAGACGATCCGCTGATTGTGGAGCTATACGCACAACAGTTCAACTGGACAGCCCGCTACGGTGGGGCAGACAATGTCTTGGGAGGGGCTAATGTGCGTATGATCGATATCAACCGAGCCAATGTTCTGGGTCTGGACGAATCAGATCCTTATGCCGGTGATGACGTCATCGTAAAGGAATTGCACCTGCCGGTGGGACGTAAGGTCAATTTCAGGTTCCGCTCTCAGGACGTACTTCACTCGGCCTATATGCCGCATTTCAGGGCGCAGATGAACTGTGTTCCCGGGATGATCACTGAATTTTCCTTCACTCCTACGATCACCACCGAGGAGATGCGTCTCAATCCGGATGTGATCGACAAGGTGAAGCGGACCAATGCCATCCGGGCCGAAAGGGCCGCGAACGGCGAACCTAACTCCGATCCGTGGGAGTTCGACTATGTATTACTTTGCAATAAGATCTGCGGTAAGTCGCATTACAACATGCAGATGAAGATTATTGTGGAGACCGAAGAAGAATACAATGCGTGGATGGAAAGTCAACAGACCTTCTCCCAGCTCATGGCATCCATGAATTAGAATAAAAACAAGGCTAGAAAAGAAAATTAATAAAAATTAAACAAGATTATGTCTGCTACAGCACATGCACATGTTGATGATCATGCTCACGATCATGGACATCATCATCACAAAGAGACGTTTGTCACTAAATATATCTTTAGCCAGGATCACAAAATGATCTCCAAGCAATACCTGATCACAGGTCTGATCATGGGGATCATAGGGATTGCGATGTCCCTGCTTTTCAGGTTGCAGCTGGCCTGGCCGGGAGAATCATTCCCCATTTTTGAAGCCCTGTTAGGTAAATGGGCCCCGGAGGGTGTGATGGACGCCGATGTCTACCTGGCCCTGGTGACCATCCACGGAACCATCATGGTATTTTTCGTGTTAACTGCCGGGCTGAGTGGTACATTCAGTAACCTGCTGATCCCATTGCAGATAGGCGCAAGGGATATGGCCTCTGGCTTCCTGAACATGGTTTCTTACTGGCTGTTCTTCCTCTCCAGTGTCATTATGGTGATCTCTCTTTTTGTAGAGGCAGGACCGGCCGCGGCGGGGTGGACAATCTATCCTCCCCTGAGTGCCTTACCTATGGCGCAACCGGGATCCGGAATGGGAATGACCCTTTGGCTGGTCTCCATGGCGATATTTATCGCCTCCTCTCTTCTGGGTTCGCTGAATTATATTGTTACGGTGATCAACCTGAGGACCAAAGGCATGTCCATGACCAGGTTGCCGCTTACCATCTGGGCGTTCTTTGTAACGGCTATCATCGGGGTGATCTCTTTCCCTGTACTGCTTTCTGCAGCCCTGCTGCTGATCATGGACAGGAGTTTCGGAACTTCCTTCTTCCTTTCTGATATCTTTATTCAGGGAGAAGTTCTGCACTATCAGGGAGGTTCTCCGGTTCTTTTTGAACACCTGTTCTGGTTTTTGGGACACCCAGAGGTATATATCGTTTTACTTCCTGCACTCGGGATCACTTCTGAGGTGATGTCTACCAATGCCAGGAAGCCTATCTTTGGATACAGGGCGATGGTGGCCTCCATCCTGGCCATCGCGTTCCTCTCTACCATCGTATGGGGACACCATATGTTCATCTCCGGTATGAATCCTTTCCTGGGATCCGTATTTACCTTTACGACTCTGTTGATCGCTATCCCATCTGCGGTAAAGGCGTTTAACTATATAACTACCCTCTGGAAAGGAAACCTGCAGATGAATCCCGCCATGCTCTTCTCTATCGGTCTTGTATCGACATTCATCACGGGAGGTCTGACCGGGATCATCCTTGGGGACAGTACCCTGGATATCAATGTACACGATACTTATTTCGTGGTGGCTCACTTCCACCTTGTGATGGGTATTTCAGCGCTCTATGGCCTCTTTGCCGGGGTCTACCATTGGTTCCCGAAAATGTTCAAGCGCATGATGAACAAGAACCTGGGGTATGTGCATTTCTGGGTGACAGCCGTTTGTGCCTATGGGGTCTTCTTCCCCATGCACTTCGTAGGAATGGCCGGAGTGCCCAGGAGGTATTACCAGAATACGGCCTTCCCTATGTTCGATGAACTTACAGACGTGAACGTGCTGATCACGGTATTCGCCCTGATCGCAGGAGCCGCTCAGCTGGTTTTCCTCTACAACTTTATACACAGTATTTTCTACGGAAAGCCCACTGTTCAGAACCCATGGAAATCCAATACGCTGGAGTGGACTGCTCCTATCGAGCACTTCCACGGCAACTGGGAAGGAGAGATTCCTCACGTACACCGATGGGCATATGATTACAGCAAGACACTGCCCAACGGGGAATACGTGATCGAAGGACAGGATTTCGTGCCTCAGAACGTCCCTCTGCATAAGGATGAAGAGGAATTGCATCACTAAATCATTTCATTTTTAAACAATAAACCCATCTCTCGGTTGCTCCGGCGGATGGGTTTTTTGTTTGCTGATGGCCATAGTTAGTTTGGCCCCGTTCTTGAGGAAATTGTAATATCTTTATTTCATATTAAGCGAATCAATACCGTCAAATCCATGAAGATCGCCCTGAGATATCTCCTGATCACCCTCGTTTTTATGATGGTCACAGGCGTTTATGCACAACGCAAACCCCGGTTAAAAGGTAACCGGGAGGTCACCACGGTCACGGATGCCCTGCCTCCTTTCTCCCGGCTGGAACTGGCAGACGACCTGGCTATCGTTTTGAAGAGGTCGGCGGAAGAATCCTTTACCATTACGGCGGACGACAACCTGGTGGATGTGATCAAGTTCAAAGTGAACAACGGCACCCTGGTAATCTCTTCCTTTTATGAGATCACCTCCCGGAAGGAATTGAACATAGTGGTAACCTTCTCCCAACTCGAAATGATAACTGTAAAGGAAGGAAGGGTAGAAACGGCGGAAGGCGAAAGGATCAATACGGATGCTCTCCAAATAGAGACTTATGGGAATTCACGGGTTCGTCTTGATGGGGATGTGGGAACACTCTCGGTTGAGATGAGAGACAACAGCAAAGGGGAATATACGATGACTTCTGACAGCCTGTCGGTGAAGATGGGACAAAAATCAGATGCACAACTCTATGTCAACGCTTTTTCCGGATCGGTCGACATTCAGGACAACACCCTGCTGCAGCTGGAGGGCACCTCTGGCAGTTTGGATCTCAAAGTAAGGGGCAACGGAAAATTGCGGGGTCAGGATTTTGAGGTCGACGATCTCACGGCCGGTATATCCGATTCGGGGGATGCCCGCATCTTTGCGAGGAATCGTCTGCAGATCGGCCTGACGGGAAATGCCAGGTGTTACCTTTTCAGTGAACCGGAGATCACCCTCACCGCCTTTAAGGACAATGCCGAATTCTTTAAGCGCAAAAAATAAGGTTCCCCTTTCGCAGAGGAAAAGGGAACCTCATTGATCTGCTCTGCTCGAGATCAGGATTC
>NZ_JBFGBM010000091.1:0-10232 GCF_041567615.1 Muriicola sp. | reverse complement strand
TTAAGTACCCTCGGTGCGGATATTTATATGTTTTCCCTCTACAAAACCTATGGTCCTCACCTGGGCCTGATGTATGTCAAACAGGCCCTGATCGAGAAAATGGAGAACCAGTCGCATTTCTTCAAAAAGGGCATCACCAGGAATATGATCACCCCGGCGGGCCCGGACCATGCCCAGATCGGAGCTGCCAGCGGGATCACGGACTATTTTGATACCGTATATGACCACCATTTTAAGGGGGAAGCGCCGGCTCATAAAAAAAATACGGCTCTGGCCGTCCTCTTCCGGGAACGTGAGCAAAAACTATTGTCCCCCTTGATGGATTTCCTCAGGTCGAGGGATGATGTTAAGATCATCGGACCGGATCAATCAGATCACAGGGCGCCAACAATATCTATTTTACCCGTGAAAAGAACGCTAGACGATGTCTATGCAAAGCTTGTCGATCACAAATTGATGCTGGGGAAAGGAGATTTTTACGCAGTCCGGCCGTTGATGGATATGGCGATCGCTCACCCCCCGGGGGTGATCCGTATTTCCTTTTTGCATTACAACACGGAAGAAGAAATAGCCCAATTGATCAAAGGGCTGAAGGAAGCTCTCTGAATTCTTTAAGGGATCCTTATCATAAGGCTCAGGAGGTCAATAAAAAAGGGCTTATGGCGCATTATTCGTGAAAATGGGTGGCAGCCATTTCAACGGGCTCGCTTTGAAGGACTTCCGTAATTATCTGGTAAAGATCCGGGATGACGTGTGAGGCTATTCTCGAAGGGCTGTTCAGCAGCACACAGATCCCCAGGTCATCCTCCGGATAGAGCGCAATCTCATTCCTGAAATTGTTCACACTTCCCCCATGATGCCACATGGTCCGGATTTCTTGCCCGAAGCCTTCCCGGAACTTGTGTATTCGCCAGCCGTATCCGTAATGCGATGAGATATGCCCCGGCCAGCGCTGGTAGTACTTGCTGCGACCTTTTATTTCCACTACAGGTTGAAATGCCTCATTCAAAGCCGATTTATCCATGATCTCACTATGGTGCCCCAGCAGGAAGCGCATCCATTTGGCCATATCCAGGGTACTGGCATTGATACCGCCTGCAGCCAAGGCATTGTAATAATGGTCGTTGAGTTTTTTAACCCGCCATCCCCTGCGCCATTTCACATGTGGGAATGCCACGTTCTGCATGGTCTGCATGGTCTCGTGGTCCGTCACGGCCGAACACATCCCGAGGGGATCAAAAAATGTGTTTTTCAGGGTAATAGCCATGTCCTCCCCTGTTGCCTGCTGCATCATAGCTCCGGACAGGGCGAAAAGTGCGTTCTGATAACTGTAAAGAGTTCCGGGCGCACTGATAGGTTTTACTTCCTTAAATCGCCCTGCGATCTGATCGAGGGACAGCCCGGCCTCTACCAGGTTCGTAAAACTGTGATAGGGCGCACCTGATGTATGGGAGAGTACATTCTTTAAAGTGACCTGATCCGTATTCGCCGAGGTACCCAATCGGAAGGAAGGGAAATACTCACGTACTTCGTCATTCCATCCCAGTTTGCCTTCCTCCACGAGTTTGGCCGCGAGAACGCCCGTAAAACCTTTAGAAAGCGAACCGAGCCGGAAAATGGTATGGGCATCCACTTTCTGATCTGTTCCAACTTCGCTTTCCCCTATCCCTTCTGAATAAAGAATGGAATCTCCTCTCACGATGCTCACTCCGGCACCCACGATCTTTCCCGTGGCCACAGCCCTCTCAAAGTAGGCTGTAATAGCCCTGCTGATCTCCTCCCGTTGCCAGGAATACCTGAGTAATTCCTCGGTATTAATCGGTTCTTTATGTGTCTTGCTGATCGCTACTTCCTTTACGGGTTCCCTGCTATCCGGATTATTCCCACTCATCACCAAGCCCACCATGAGGAGAAGCACGATAAGGAATTGCCAGAGGGACTTGGATGGGCGCATAGCTGATCTTATTGTTTATAGTAAAATCCTGTTAAGCACGAAAAGTAAATAAATAACCGTATTTTATCGCAATTATTATGCGTTTCATCGGCATTTTTATGATTTTCATAACGATAACCGGTCAATATCCCTGCCCCAGCCACCCTTCCCTGTCCAGGCTCCTGTATTGAATCGCCTCCAGAACGTGTTCCGTTGTGATCTGCTCCTTCCCTCCCAGGTCTGCTATCGTCCTGGCTACCTTCAGGATGCGGTCATACGCCCGGGCTGAGAGACGTAGCCTGGTCATCGCCTGTTTGAGCATCTCTAAAGCCCCACTCGCCACGGGACAATATTCCCTGATCTGTTTGGTGCCCATCTGGGCATTGTAATGCAGTTTTTCTTCTCCCTCAAAACGCCTTATCTGCTTCTGCCTGGCCGCTATGACGCGTTCCCGGATCTCTCGACTCCCCTCCCCTTTTGACTTTGCTGATAATTGATCAAAGGGTACCGGGGTGGCCTCTATGTGGATGTCGATCCTGTCGAGTAAAGGTCCGCTGATCCGACCCAGATATCGTTGAATTTCAGCCGGGGATGACTGTACGGCCGCTTCGGGATCGTGAAAATACCCCGAAGGACTGGGGTTCATGCTGGCCACCAGGATGAAACTGCTGGGGTAGGTCAGGGTGAATTTGGCCCTGGAGATGGTCACTTCACGGTCTTCCAGAGGCTGCCTTAGCACCTCCAGTACACTTCGCTTGAATTGCGGCAATTCATCCAGGAATAAGACTCCATTGTGAGACAGGGAGATCTCCCCGGGTTGTGGATAGGAGCCCCCGCCGACCAGGGCTACGTCACTGATAGTGTGGTGAGGGCTCCTGAAAGGCCTCTGGTGGATCAATCCTGTGTCTGACACCTTGCCTACAACCGAATGGATCTTCGTGGTCTCCAGGGCCTCATTCAGCGTCATGGGAGGCAAAATAGTGGGAAGCCGCTTGGCGAGCATGGTCTTTCCCGCCCCGGGCGGACCTATCATAATGATATTGTGCCCCCCGGCCGCAGCGATCTCCATACATCGCTTGATCCCTTCCTGTCCCCGTACATCAGCAAAATCCAAATCACTCAGCTGCTGTTGCTCCTTAAACAGAGTTTCAACATCCAGATGGGTCCTTTCCAGGGGCAGGCCTGTATCAAAGAAGCTTGTAACCTTTTCCAGACTGTCCACGCCATAAACCTCAAGGCCTTTTACAATAGCGGCCTCATTGGCATTTTCCCTGGGCAGGATCAGTCCCTTAAATCCTTCTTCACGTGCTCTGACAGCAATAGGGAGGGCCCCTCTGATCGGCTGTACACCCCCATCCAGGGACAGCTCCCCCATAATGAGGTACCGATCGAGCTCCCGGCTTTCTATCTGTCCTGAAGCCGCAAGGATCCCCAGGGCTATGGGCAGATCGTAGGACGAACCTTCCTTCCGTAGGCCAGCAGGTGCCATGTTGATGGTGATCTTTTTACCCGGCACCTTGAATCCGTTGTTGAGTAAAGCCGCCGCGATCCGGAAATTGCTTTCCTTGATGGCGTTGTCTGGAAGACCCACCAGGTGGTAACCTATCCCCTTGTCGATATTGACTTCAACCACCACGGTGATGGCCTCGATCCCGAAAACTGCACTGCCGTAAACTTTGGTAAGCATAGATTAAGATGATTCCGCAATAAGGTAAACGGGAAAGTGCAGGAAACTTGCGGAATACAATAAATACAGACGATCTATTTTTTGGAAGCCCGGAAAATAAGAACAGACCTGGCGCTCTCCCTGATCTCATCCGGGTTTATCATCATCTTGCGGAATTCTCCTTTGTTGAACATTTTGGCCTGATCCCTGTAATGCCTGCTGAAGGGATTACCCGATTGGCCAGTGGGCAGGATACTCATGCTGTTCTCCACATCCGAGAAATCGATGACGCGCCTTGTGGAAGGTCCGGCCGTCACTGAAAAGCTGGAAGAGCCGTCGTACTGGAAGGCCATATTGTTGATCACCTCGCGGGATCCCGGTACCGGAAACGGACCAACGTTGAAAAACGATCGCAACAGGGCTATCTGGCCGATGGGATGGGGATGTTCTATGGTGTGCAGCCTGCCCCAGGTCCATTCGGAGATATCGGACCCGAGGTCATCCCTGAGCGATTCATAGGCCTGGATAAAGGAGGATTGTACCATATCTTTCTTGGTCTCCACCGTATCCGTGGTTCTTATATCATCCCACCAAACCGAATTGGTTTTTGCGGCCATGGGGGCAATCAGGCGCTTGTGAAAATGCGTGGCAATGAACTGAGCAAAAAGATCTTCCCCCAACTCATCCTCAAAGGTGTCTTTGAGAAAAAAGTAGATCCAGCGATGAAAAACGGCTGCCTCCGCATTATCGACGGTATAATTTCCATCCCATTTACTCAGGTGATCCAGGACAAGAGCCTGCTGTTCGTTCAGATCCTTGATATTGACCAGCTTGGCCAGCTCTGTTACAATACCCGGGTTCACGGCAGATACGTCGTCATTGATCATCTTTCTTACCGCCTCCGCGTCCCAGTCATTTCTGGCATCCAGGAGAGTCGCGATTCGTTTGGCCCGGTTTTCGGGAAGATAATATCCCGGATAGAGCATCCCGGCAATACTATCCGGCTGGTTGTTGGCCGAGTAGACATAGTGCCATGGAGGATTTATCGCCTGTGGATTTTCTGAAAATGCGAGGAAACGAACCTTGCGATCTTCTCCCTTGCTGCCATCCATCACCAGTTTGGTATTGGTACTGTCTCCAAGCTGATAGAGCTGGGCGGATGCCCACCAGGCTACATTTCCTTCATTATCTCCGTACATGGTGTTCAATCCGGGGGCATGGATCTTTGGCAGCGCGTCCTTGAATTCCTCTATATTTTTAGCGTGACTGATCCCGTACAAGGCATCCATCACCTTGTTTTGAGCCTTGGTGTAGATCCAGTCCATACTGATAGGTCTTTGCCCATTGATCTGGTTTGCAATCCCGTTCAGAATAGGCCCCCTTTCTGTTTTGTGATAGATAAATTTGACATCCGATTCGTCCTTTACTTTGATGGTCTTCGTCACCTCTTCTACCTTCTTCCATCCGTCTGGGGTCATGTATTGGGTGCTGTCCTCAGCGTTCAGGGTCTCGTAAAAGAAGTCCACATCATCATTTTCGAACATGGTGAATCCGTAAGCCAGATTTCGGTCATGACCCAGGAGGGGCATGGGTACCCCGGCCAAGTGGTAGCCGTACTTTTCGTAACCCGGTGTCCTTATATGGGCCTCATACCAAACGGAGGGTTGTGCAAAACCTATATGGGGATCGTTGGCAAAGATCACTTTTCCGTTTCGGGTCTTTTCAGGGCCTATGACCCAAGAATTGCTGCCGATGAACTGGGGGACGGGTAAGGCCGACAAAGCCTTCCTGGTAGTTGACAGCACAGCTGCCTCACTGCTGACTTCCTCCCCTTTGTAATTCCTGATCCAGACAGTATTCGGACTGCTGTTGATCTCCAGGTCTTCCAGGTATTCTACCCCCAGTGAATCCCTGATGAGAGTGAGTAATGGATCCGTCTTGTGGGCCATGGCAAAACTGAAGGCCATATATCCTACGGCATTATAGATGTCGGTCATCTCATAAGGCTTTTTTTCCAGCCCTGTCAGCAGGAATTCCACCGGGGTGGGCCCTTCTGCGATGAAATGATTGATGCCGTCGAGATAGGCCTGTGAAAGGACAGCGACCTCACTTCCGGGGTCGAGCTCCCCTACGGTCTTTGCAGAGGCATCATCTATCCCGAGGGAAAGGAAGAACTTGTCTGTGGAAAGAAGGTCTTTTCCGAAAACCTCCGAAAGACCCCCGACAGCCAGCCTCCTCAGTAATTCCATCTGCCATAGCCGGTCCTGGGCATGTACATATCCCAGTGCGCGCATGGCATCCGCTTCATTGCCTGCCTCAATATGGGGGATTCCATATTCGTCGTAATAAACGGTTACATCCGACTGGAGCTCAGCCATATATTTTTCACCCGAATATTCAGGTTTAAGGACCTGTTTGACAATCAGGCCGGCAACAAGGATTATCCCAAAGACCCCTATCAGGACCCATCCTATTTTTCTCATTGTTTTCACGGAAGGCAGTATCTCTATATAAAGATAGTACTTTTAAACACCTGAGAGGTGCCTATCGATCACTTACCGCGATATTTCGCTGATAAGCTCGAAAATTCGACATCCCTTCTTTAAGCCATGATTTGTAGGTATCGCTGTCCGTATTCTGTATGGAGGAATTCAACACGTACAGATCCGGTGACAACATGACGTAATAGGGCTGGGAGGCCGCATTGAAGTTGATGGTCTGGAATGTACCCCACTTTTCACCCACCGCATCTATAGACTTGATCCTGCCGGAGTCGTATTGAAATCGGAAGCGTTCTTCTTCAGGCAGCGGTTTGCGGTCATCCACATAAAGAGAGATCAGGACAAATTCCTCGTTGAGCAACCTGAAGACTTCGGGGTCGCTCCAGACGTGCTCTTCCATCTTGCGGCAATTTACGCAGGCCCATCCTGTAAAATCGAGAAGAATGGGCTTGTTCTCCTGCTGGGCGTACAGCCTGCCCGACTCAAAATCCTTAAAACAGGAGATGCCCAGGGGGCAATCGCTTTCCTGTTCAGCAAGGGTATAGAAATCCGGGGGAGGGAATCCGCTGAGCAATTTCAGGTTGGTGACCTCCAGGGTCCCCAATAGGAGGTACACGCAGAATACTGAAGCCAGCAGACCTGTGGCCTTTCGTGTACCTGATAGTTTTGACGGTTTTGCATCATGAGGGAAGCGGTATACACCAAAGAGGTAAAGTGCCAGCAACAAAAAGATCAGGATCCATATCCCGAGGAAGATCTCCCTCTTGAAAAGGCCCCAATTTCCAACCAGGTCGGCGTTCGACAGGAATTTAAAGGCCAGGGCCAGTTCCAGGAAACCGAGTACCACCTTCACGGTAGTCATCCACCCGCCCGACTTAGGCAGGGTCTGAAGCCATGCCGGAAAAAGGGCAAATAGGGCAAAAGGCAGGGCCAACGCTACCCCAAATCCCAGCATGCCCGCTGAGAGGTTCACAGCCACATCCCCTTCGGCCAGGGCGGTGCTCCCCAGAAGTCCGCCAAGGATGGGCCCGGTACAGGAAAAGGAGACTATGGCGAGGGTCACAGCCATAAAAAAGATACCCAAGGCCCCTCCTACCCTGTTCGAAGCTGAATCCATTTTGTTGGCCCAGCTGCTCGGAAGGGTCAGTTCATAGTATCCAAAAAAAGAAAAGGCGAAAAAGACGAAGATCAGAAAGAAGAACAGGTTAAGCCAGATATTGGTAGCGATCGTATTCAGGATCTGTGAGTCGACGGAATCAAAGAGGTGAAACGGCAAACTCAGCAGAAAATAGATCAGGATAATGAAAAAACCGTACAGGGAAGCATCTATAATGCCTTTAGACCGGCTCCTGGATTTCTTGGTGAAAAAGGACACGGTCAGCGGGATCATGGGGAAAACACAAGGTGTTAGCAGGGCGATCAATCCCCCGAGGAACCCCAGGCCGAAGATCACCAGCAAGCTGCTCTCATTCCCTTCCGAGTCGGAGCTTACCTCCTTCAGGACCTCTTTGTTCTTGAGGTTGAGTTTAAGGGCCTCTGCTCGTGCAATACTGGCAGGGTCGAGTGTTTCCTGTTCTACAATGATCTCCTCCCCATCCAGGGAAAAATAAAATACAGCATCCTTAGGGATACAAACTTCTTTACAGACCTGATAAAACAACTCTACCTGTATCTGCTTGAGCCCGGGATTGAGTAATCGCACTTTCTGTCTGAAAATCGCCTCCTTTTTAAAAAAGGTTTCTTCCACCTCAAAGATCTCACTATAGGCTTTTTGAGTCTTACTTTCCAGGGTGCCACCCACGAGTTCATACTCTTCCCCGGCGTTCACATAGGTGAATTCGCTGGGGAGGGATCCCCCCTCGGCGGTGAATTGTGAATACACGTGCCAGCCTTCCGCTATGCTGCCTTTCATGACCAGCTCATATTCCCCTTCCCCTGTCGAGATAAGCTCCTGTGTCCATTGTACAGGATCCTCTCCTTCCTGGGCCACGGAGGCCGCGGACAGCATTAAAATTGTGAGTAAGCTTAACAGTGTTTTCATTCGGTCGTCGTAATCTTGAGAATCTCTTTAGTATCTGCCGTGATCTTGAAACGGTCGTCTGCCCTTCTGCCGACGATCCAGACGATTTCATCCCCACAACAGAGGAGCCACTGCTTTTCCTTGGCCACGGCATCCATTTTTTCGTCCTTGAAAAATTTGGCAACCTTTTTTTTGCCATCCATTCCCAAGGGATAAAAGTAGTCGCCTTTTTGCCATTTCCTGACAGTTAGCTTATCGTTTAACGTTTCTTTATCAACATATAGTATGGTATTGTTCTTTTCCTCAATTTCCTTTACCTGCTCCACTTTCAGGCCGAGGGGAAGGTCCCCGGTGTCCATGGATACTTCGGTTTCTTCTGCCACCGCTGTTTCAGTGTTAAATTCCTGCAGGATCAGATGCTGCCGGTCCTTGATGAGCCGGTGTGTGGAAGACCGTACCTCTTTTCCACTGATGGAGGCCGTCAGGCTCGCAATATCTCCCCAGGATGTAAAGCCATAAGGTTTAAACAGTTCATACAGATAAGCCTCCAGAGGTTCAAATTCTTCGATACGATCAAGGGAAATCCTAAAACCTCCCTGATAGGGCTCAAACAATTCCTCCCTCATTTCATCGATGAAATTTGTGAGCATCGCTGAGGTATGGGTAAGGTACTTTAAGGTCTTCCTGAAATTCTTCTGGAAGGTGGGATGAAGCTCCTTGAGAACTGGGACCAGTTCGTGCCTGATCTTATTCCTGAGGTATTTGGTATCCTCATTGCTCATGTCTTCTCTCCAGTCGATCTTATGGTTTTTTGCAAAGGCGAGGATCTGTTCCCGTGTAAAGGGAAGCAAAGGCCTTAGCACCTTGTCCGTTTCTGCCGGAATCCCCGTAAGGCCCTCGATACCTGTCCCTCGGGAAAGGTTGATCATAAATGTCTCCACGGCATCGTCCAGGTGATGGGCCGTAAGTAACCAGGAATACCCCTGGGTGGAAAGCAATTCGCCGAACCACTGGTAGCGCAATTCCCTGGCAGCCATCTGGATAGAAAGTTTATGAGCCCCGGCATAGGCTCCTGTGTCGAAGGAGATCGTGAAATATTTTACTCCGAGAGAGTCCGCAAGATCGCTCGTAAAGCGCTCATCTTCGTCGCTGTCCTCTCCCCTGAGGTTGTAATTGCAATGCGCCAGGGCAAAATCCACCCCGCTTTGTACACAGAGATGAGCGAGGACCACGCTGTCTACGCCTCCGCTGCAGGCAATGATCACCGGGTCCTCCAGTATTTGAGGAAAAGAATTTACGATATGCTCCCTGAATACATCGGTCACCTTGCAAAGGTAAGAAAGAAAGGGATGTCACCCCTCAGGTGAACAGGATTACAGAATGGGAAGTCTGCGGTTCTACAGACGCTCCAGCCATTTTTCCAGGGCCTGCTGATGTTCCTTTGCCAGTTCCTGATCCGTAATACCCTTCCCACTCTCAAAATTGTGCCTGAAAGAGGGTAAGGAAAAAGTAGAGATGATCTCCCCTCCAAATTTAGGCAGGAGTTTCTCAGTGACCGACAGGGAGGAGGCAGCGCCCCGCTTTCCCGGGGATGCGCTCATAAGGAAGATCACCGTATTGTCCAGAAAATTGATTTCGAGCCGACTCAGCCAGTCGATCAGGTTCTTGAAAAAGGAAGAGGGATTCCCATTGTGTTCGTTCACCGAAAGCAGGAGGCCGTCTGCTTTGTGGATATCGTCCCTGAACTCGGCGAGGGAGTTGGTATACCCGTATTCCTTTTCATGGTCCACGCTGAACATGGGCAGATCAAAATTAGCCATGTCCATGAGCTGTATGTTATGCCCTTCGATTAGGCTTACCGTGTGTTTTACGAGTTTAAAATTGATGGATGTAGAAGAATTGCTGCCGGCAAAGGCCAAAATGTTACTCATGGTATCTTTAGGATTACAATCGCGAAAATACCCTAAAAATGAATGAATTGTGAACTATTTGGCTAATTTTGCGCCGTAAAACATCCAGGGACCCCAAGATAGGAGTATATAGGGGTAATAGAGTATGGAGACCAAGACGAACAGACTGCATTTTATTGACGTCATGCGTGTCTGGGCGATC
>NZ_JBFGBM010000090.1:0-10234 GCF_041567615.1 Muriicola sp. | reverse complement strand
TCCTGTACGACCACCCCGGGGGTCTCGCTGAGCAATTTTCTCACCTCGTTAAGATCAAAGTCATTTTCGAAGGTGACGTTCACGGCTTCCGAATGTCCTCCTGATGTAGGGATCCTCACGGCCGTGGCGGTGACCGAAAAACTGTCGTCCCCGAGGATCTTTCTGGGCTCTTTGGCCAGTTTCATCTCCTCTTTGGTATACCCGTTGTCCAGGAAAACGTCACAATGGGGCAGGGCGTTTCTGTGGATGGCATAGGGATAGGCCATCTCCCCTTTAGTTCCCTCCATCTCGTTCTCCATTTGCCGTACGGCCTTGACACCGGTCCCGCTCACGGATTGATAGGTGGATACTACAACGCGTTTCATTCGGTACGCCTTGTGCAGGGGTGCCAGTACCATCACCAATTGGATAGTGGAGCAGTTGGGGTTTGCTATGATCTTGTCTTTTTCGGTCAGTTCGTGGGCATTGATCTCGGGGACCACGAGCTTGATCGCAGGATCCATACGCCAGGCTGAGGAATTGTCCACCACGGTAGTACCTGCCTGGGCAAACCTGGGCGCCCATTGGAGTGAGGTTTCCCCTCCCGCAGAAAAGATGGCCAGGTCCGGACTCTCAGCGACCGCTTCCTCCAGGGTAATGACCGTATGGGGTTCCCCTTTGAACATCAGCGTTTTGCCTTTCGACTTCTCAGAGGCGACAAGGAGTAAATCCGAGATCGGAAAATTTCGTTCGGCCAGGACTTTCAGCATAACCTCCCCAACCATGCCTGTGGCACCTACAACGGCTACTTTCATCAGAATACATTTAAAAACGGGTCAAAGGTACAGGAAAGCCCTGTACACCACAAGGAAGCAGGATGTATTTATAAAAATATCACATTGTGTTATAAATGAAACAAAAAGACCCCCTGCAGGCTTGAGAGACGTGCAGGGGGTTCAGAGATTATACAATAGTGTAGCGGATGACCCCTGCTACCCGGGGTTACGATCTTTATAGAGACGTTTTACACGGGGCGAGATCCCCGTGAGCAGTTCATAGGAAATGGTACCTGCATAAGACGCGAACTCATCGGCACTCTGCCCCTTCCCGAACAGGATTACTTCGTCCCCTTCCTTACAGTCGATCTCTGTCACGTCTATCATCAGCATGTCCATACAGACATTGCCTACGATGGGAGCGCGTTTTCCCTTTACAAGAACAAAGGCCTTTCCCTGTCCGTAATGCCTGCCAATGCCGTCGGCGTGTCCCAGGGGGAGGGTAGCTGTGGTTGTGTAGCCTTCAGCTCGGTAGGCTCTGTTGTAACCTACCGTTTCCCCGGGTTCGATCCGGTGCAACTGGGAGATAACCGTCTTGAGGGAGACCACGGGTTTTAATTCGGGATCAAAGCGGGGATCATTTCCGTATCCGTAAATGCCGATCCCGCTCCTGACCATGTCCCACTGGGCTTCCGGATAGTTGAGTATGCCGGAAGTATTCAGCAGGTGTTTTATTGGGATGGGACCCAGGACTTTTTCCGCTTCTTCGACGATCCGGCCGAACATATGGATCTGCCGTTCGGTAAAATCCCGCTCCTCCAAATCTTCAGAAGCTCCCAGGTGAGACAGGATTCCTTTTATTTCGAGCACCCCTGAATCCCCGATCTCGTCCAGGATAAATTTCACATCGTTTTCCCAAAAGCCCAGTCGGTTCAGTCCGGTGTTGAACTTGAGATGGACAGGGTATGCCTTTTGGCCCGTCTTTCGGGCTACATCGTGGAATCCCTTGAGAATTCGGGCACTGTAAAGGCTGGGTTCCAGGTCATGGGTGATGATCTCCTCAAAATTACCTTCCTGGGGGTGCAACACCAGAATGGGCAGGGAGACACCCTCTTTCCGCAAGGCAATCCCTTCGGAGGCGTAGGCCACCGCCAGGGCATCCACACCAAGGGAAACCAGTTTCCGGGCAATGGCCAGGGCATCGCTCCCGTACCCGGAGGCTTTGACGACCGCCATGAATTTTGTCGCGGGCCTGATCCGGGATCTCAAATACCGGTAATTGTGCTCCAGGGCCCCCAGGTCTATTTCGAGGACCGTCTCGTGAATCTCAGGCATAGGGGTTGGGATATAGGTAGGAAGGAATTTGGTATTTCATAAGGTTTATCCAGATAGATTCCGGGCGTATCAGGGTTGTTTTCGTTTCGAATTTTTATCTGATGATGAGGGTTCAAGGATTTCTTCTGATTCCACTTCCATGGCATTGACCTTCTCCCTGAGCATGGCCTTATAGAATGCAGCCCGACTCAGAGGTTCGTATTCTTCGGTCTCTCCCAGCAGCACCAGATTGTCATTATCGGATTTCCTGAAACTGTAATTGGCCAGGTTCCCTGTTCGGGTACAGACCGCATGTACCTTGGTGACGTATTCGGCGGTCGCCATAAGAGCAGGCATCGGACCGAAAGGATTGCCTTTAAAGTCCATGTCGAGTCCGGCCACCACCACCCGTACCCCCTTATTGGCCAGGTCGTTGCAGACCGAGACGATCTCATCGTCGAAAAACTGGGCCTCGTCTATGCCCACCACATCACAATCCTCCGCCAGCTTGCGGATATGGCCGGCGGTGGGAACGGGGGTTGACCTGATCTCGTTCTCATCGTGGGAGACCACCCTTTCATCACTGTAGCGCGTATCGATGATCGGCTTGAAGATCTCTACTTTCTGCTTGGCGAATTTGGCCCGTTTCAGCCTCCTGATAAGCTCCTCTGTCTTGCCCGAAAACATGGACCCGCTGATCACTTCTATCCACCCAAATTGTTCTTTATGATTAACAGTGTTTTCGAGAAACATTTTGTAATTTTAGACGAAATACGGGGTTTCCTCCGTTACAATCAAAGACAGTATAAAAGTATTAAAAAAGACAGACCTTTACAGGGATGAAAATCAAAAAGAAATGAAGAGGAAACTGAAAGAGGAGTTGGTGAAATTGTCTACTGAGATCATAACCTCTCAGGAATCAGGGGATATTCCGGAACTCTATGAGGCAGCCAAGAACCTGTATGAAAAGCTGGCTGTCCTTAAATTCATCGAAGAAAAACTCAGCGACGTAGAGATCGATATCTCCAAGAACGCCATCGCATCCAAGTTCGAGAAAATGGCAAGTGCCGTGATGGAAGGCAACAGGTCCGTACCGGAAAGCAACCCACACGAGGAGGATATCGTGACCCCGGGAATCGACACGATCAAGGACATGGTCTCAGAAATGCCCAAGGACCTCCATATAGAGCAACTTTTCGCAGAATTCGTGGCCAAGGCCGAAGTGATCAAGAACGATGTCAAAGAGGTCACGCCGGATATTAAGGACTCCTCCAAACAGGAGAGATCACAATCCCTCAATGACAAACTGACTAACAAAGAGATCGTCATAGGCCTTAATGACCGACTGGCCTTTGTCAAACACCTCTTTAATGACAGCACAGAGGAATTCAACAGGGTACTTTCCCAGCTGAACACCATCGAATCAGAAGATCGGTCTGTGGCCTTTATCGAGAACATGGTGAAACCCGAATACAACCACTGGAAAGGGAAGGATGAATACGCCTCCCGATTTATGGCATTGATCAACCGCAGGTTTTCCTGATTCCATGCGGGTAAAAAATTAAAAGAGCCGAAAGTCCATGAGCTACCTTTCGGCTTCTTATTTTAAGGCAGCGTCCCTATGGCAACTTTATTTCTAGTGCCTACGCCCATCGGCAACCTGGATGACATGACGCAGAGGGCGATAGAAGTACTCCGTGAGGCAGACCTCATCCTCGCCGAGGACACACGCACCAGCGGTAAACTCCTGAATCACTTCGGGATCAGTAGGCCCATGCAGGCCTACCATATGCACAATGAACACAAGGTCACAGATAAGTTAATTGACAGGATGAAAGAGGGAGAGACCATGGCGTTGATATCCGACGCCGGTACACCCGGGATCTCAGATCCGGGCTTTCTGCTTACCCGGGCTTGTATTGAGGCAGGAATACCCGTTCAGTCACTCCCCGGACCCACTGCCCTTATCCCGGCCCTGGTCAATAGCGGACTCCCGTCAGAACGGTTCACCTTCGAAGGGTTTTTACCCCTCAAAAAGGGAAGGCAGACCCGGTTAAAGGAACTTGCCGGGGAAAGCCGTACTATGATTTTTTACGAATCGCCCCATAAACTCCTCAAAACCCTGGATCATTTTATCGACACTTTTGGCCCAGACCGGCCTGCTTCCATTTCCAGGGAACTCACCAAGGTATATGAGGAAACTGTAAGAGGATCCCTGACAGAACTGAGGGACTATTACAGTCAGAACCCACTCAAGGGAGAATTCGTCCTTGTGGTCGGAGGTAAAAAATAGTTGTCCCCCCTGTTGCGAAAAGTTGTATTTTTTCAGGCATGATCATGCCCTGGCTTATTACCCTGTTGACCGTTGTCTCCGTGTTTTTTCTGGACCGGTGGGAAAACAGGTATATCAGGTCGCTATTCGACTGGGTGCCGGCCATCCTGCTGGCCTATATTATTCCAGCCATCATAAGCCATCTCGGCGGGGTCGACTATTCTCAGGACGAGATTCACGATTTCAGCAGGGATTACTTTATCCCCTTGGCGATCGTTGCAGTGATGAGCAGCCTCTCCCTTGGACAGCTCAGGTCTATTGGCTGGAAACCCATCCTCCTGTTTGTCAGCGGATCTTTTTTTATTGCCCTGTTCCCGGTCCTTCCTGCATTCTTTCTAACGGAATCCGATCTTGTGACCCATACGCTCATTTCAGAAGGGTACTGGAAGGGGATACCGCCCATTGTCGGCGGATGGATTGGCGGGAGTACGAGTCAGCTCGTCCTGAAAGAACTCGTGGAGTGCCCGGAAGCGATCTTCCTATCCGTGCTGGTTATGGATAATATTTTAGTCAATATCTGGACCATCCTCATGTTCCAATCCATCAAAGGGAGCAATGCCCTGAACGCTTTTTTCAGGATCACCGATACCGGGATTCCAGAAAGCCTCAGGATGAACAGGATGAAAACAATAAGGCCCTGGCTTACGTTTGTATTGCTCCTGGGAACTGTAATACTGGTCAATCAGTTTGTGTACAGTTTTATCGGGAAGGTGATTTTGCTTTCGATCATAGGCCTGGCCATCAGTAACCTCTGGGCCCGGTGGAATTTCCAGTTTGCCCTGAAAGCAGGTGCCATCCTCATTCTTATTGTCATGGCGGTACTGGGGTTGAAACTCCAGTTCGCCACCCTCGGCTTCAATACTTCATTTCTCGGGTTTATGGCGATCTGGCTGGTGGGTCATTTCCTCTTCACCATAATCATCGCCAAATTGCTGAATGTAAACATGGCCTGGGTGCCTATCGCCAGTATGGCCAATGTGGGAGGCATCGCTACAGCCCCGGCGGTCACAGCGGCCTATGAGAAGAAATGGATGCCCCATGCCGTAGTCCTGGCCATCCTAAGTATGGCTACAGGGACATTCTGGGGGATGCTGACGATATATTTATTAAAGATATCTTTTTAAATGCCAGTAAAGCATCAATCAAAACGGGATCTTGGAGCGTATTTAAAGCTCCGGTTCCCGAAGTTTATGGAAATAGTATCCCTCAGGATACGGGATTTTCTTTCGGCCATGTCCATATTTTCTAAAGACAGAAAATGGTAAAATTCCTTCCTATTTTTCGATTCCCTTCCGGAATATTCTTCTGATAGTGGGATTGGACCAAATTCTTTTGAAATTACCTTCCCATAGGTTTCAAAGGCGTATTTTTTATTAAGCCATAAAATCACGCTCAATGATCTGGGGCTTTTTTCCCGGTCCCGGAAATAACCGCAACTGATTAAAATTGTGTCATTTTCGATCAAATTAACAACATCAAAATCGCCCAGAATTCGGGGGATATAATTATTTGAGTCTGTATATCGATAAACAATCCTACCATCATCAAAACGGAATGACTTGCATGAGATAGCGGTCAGGAGGATCAGAAAGAGTGCGGCTTTCTTCATACTTCCCCTGCCTAATACAGATGTCCGTCGTGTTTGCCCTTTTCCCATCCGTGTTTTCCCAGGTATTGTTCCGCACTTTCCACCGCCCCTGATTCGATAGTTGTCCCCATGGAATCATTCCAGCGGTTGAGGTAGCCAAAGAGAGAGATGACCCCAAGCATTTCCACGATCTCCCCTTCGTTCCAGTGCCGGTAGAGCTCTTTTTTAATGTGTTCATCCACCTGGTTGGGTACCTGGGAAGCAGCCAGGGAAAAGTCGAGCGCAGCACGTTCCGCCACTGAGAAGGCAGGGTGTGTTCTGTATTCCCAGATATGGTCGAGTTGTTCCTGCTCTGCCCCGTAACGCTCCGCGGCCCTGATGGCATGAGCCTGACAATACCGGCACCCGGTGGCATTGCTGCTCACCCAGGCGATCATGCGTTTGAGGGCAGAGGTGACCCTGCCCTGGTTTTCCATGACGGCCTTGTTTAATTCGATGAAGGCCTTGGAGATCGCCGGCCGGTGCTGCATGGTCAGGATGGAATTCGGACAAAAGCCCAGAGTCTCATTAAAGAACTCTGCGAGTTTCCGGGTTTCAGAATCGTGTTCGGGCGGGAGGGGATTAACCAAAGGCATAGGACAGGGTATAGGTTATTGTTGTAATTTTGAAATCATTGGATAGACCATCACAAGAAACAAAAAATTCTGAGCATGACAAATCATATCAGTACCCATTGGATTGGGGGAATGGCCTTTGAAAGTAATAACCCCTCGGGGCTGGACCTGAAGATCGACGCCGGACCCGAGGACGGAGGAGAAGGGAAAGGGTATCGGCCCAAAGCGCTCATGCTGACCTCCCTGGCAGGTTGCTCCGGCCTGGACGTGGTGGGCATGATAGGGAAGATGAAACTCAATGTGGACAAATTCCATATGGAGATCTTTGCCGAACTCACGGACGAACACCCCAAGTACTACCACAAGGTACACCTGGAATATCACTTCTACGGGAAAGCCCTGGATGAGAAGAAATTACAGCGGGCAGTCGACCTTTCGGTGGAGAAGTATTGCGGGGTCATGGAAATGTTCAGGCGGTTTGCCGAGGTTACGACAGAGAACATCTACCATGAGGAGTGAGATCAACTCCATATGAAAATGCCCGTTCCGCAAGGAAACTGCACAACCCTATAGTACCTTATGAAGGCTGAAGAAATTTGTGAAATGCGCTGGACCCTAATGCCCAAACCCGAGAAGGAGGCCATTGCAGAGCTGAGCCAGGCTATCGGGGTGAGTCCCCTCATCGCCACCCTCCTCCTGCAGAGGGGAGTGAGCACCTATAAGGATGCGCTTCATTTTTTCAGGCCTCAGCTCAGCCACCTCCACGACCCTTTCCTGATGAAGGATATGGACAGGGCTGTCAACCGGATCGAGGAGGCGATGCAGCAGGGCCAGAATATCCTGGTCTACGGGGATTACGACGTGGATGGCACCACCGCGGTGGCCCTGGTCTCTTCCTATCTCCTGGACAGATACCCTAAGGTGGCGACCTATATCCCCGACCGTTATGACGAAGGATACGGGGTGTCTTATGCCGGGATCGATTTCGCGCACGACAATGACGTAAGCCTTATCATTGCCCTGGATTGCGGGATCAAGGCGATCGACAAAGTAAAATACGCCCGGGATAAAGGAATTGATTTTATTATATGCGACCACCACAGGCCCGGCGATGAGATCCCGGAGGCCGTGGCCGTACTGGACCCGAAACGAGGCGACTGCCGGTACCCCTACGATGAACTCTGCGGTTGTGGGATCGGCTTTAAACTCATTCAGGCCCTGGAACAAAAAGTCGGAAAGCCCGTGGAAGGCATCCTGTCCTATCTCGATCTCGTTGCCACCGCCATAGCTGCTGATATCGTACCGATCACCGGAGAGAACAGGGTATTGACCTATTACGGTCTGAAGGTGATCAACCAGAAAAAAAGGCCCGGGATTCGCGCCATCCTCAATACTGTCAATAAGGCAGAACTCAACGTCACCGACGTGGTCTTTATCATCGCCCCCAGGATCAACGCGGCAGGCCGGATGGAACACGGCCGGTACGCGGTATCCCTTCTGACCGAAACCGATATGGCCAGAGCTGAGGAGATGGCTGGGGCGATCGAAGGCTTCAATGCGGAAAGGCGTACCCTGGACCAGGAGATCACGGAAGAAGCCCTCGTCCAGATCAAAGAGAAAGGGGAGGAAGGGAGGTATACCTCCGTGGTCTTTGATGAGAATTGGCACAAGGGGGTGATCGGGATCGTAGCCTCCAGACTCACCGAGACCTATTACCGGCCCACCCTGGTTTTTACCCGCAGCGGGGAAAAACTGGCGGCCTCCGCCCGTTCCGTGAGAGGATTCGACCTCTACAATGCGCTGGAGGCCTGTAAGGATTACCTCGAGCAATTCGGGGGTCATAAGTATGCAGCCGGACTCACCCTTGAGGAACGCCAGTATGAAGATTTCAAGGCGCGGTTCGAGGAAGTGGTCGCTAATACCATTTCGCCCGAAATGTTGCGTCCGGAGATCCGTATCGATGCGGAGATCAGGTTCTCGGACATCACCCCGAAATTCATGAGGATCCTGAAACAGTTCGAACCTTTTGGCCCTGGAAATATGAGGCCGGTCTTCCTCTCACAGAAGTTAAGGGACTCAGGATATGCCAGGGGGGTGGGGGAAGATGAGAAACACCTTAAACTGGCGGTACAGCAAGGGAGATCGAACCCCGTTCAGGCGATCGGGTTCGGACTTGGGGATAAGTTGCCCGTAGTCAGGGAAGGGGGCAGTTTCAGTGCTGTGTATTCCCTTGAAGAAAACCACTGGAACGGGCAGGTAAGCTTGCAGCTGAAGATCAGGGATATCAGGCCTGACTAAGTGGGAAATTCCCGGACCTCGAATCGATTTCCGTCGAAGACGCCATAGGTGTAATGACTGATCCAGTCGCCCAGGTTAAAGTAGGTCGAATCAGGATTCAGCTTTATTTCCAGGGGAAGGTGGCGGTGGCCAAAGACGAAAAAGTCGAAATGATCGCTTTCCAGCTTGCGTTTGGCGTATTGCACCAGCCATTCGTTTTCCTCTCCCAGGAACTCCTTGTCCTCTTCTCCTGAGATCAGTTTATTCTTTACCGAAAAATACTGGGCTACGCGAACGCCCCAATCCGGGTGCATCCAACGGAAGAACCACTGAGCCACAGGGTTGGTAAAGACCTTCTTCATCCGTTTATATCCCTTGTCATGCGGCCCCAGTCCGTCTCCGTGCCCAATAAAGAACCGCTTTCCGTTGATCTCGAACTGCTGTGGCTTGTGAAACACGGGGATCCCCAGTTCTTCCTCGAAATAGCCATTCATCCACAGGTCGTGATTCCCGGCAAAAAAATAGACCGGGATACCCCTGTCTGTTATGGCCGCAAGGGTGCCGAGAGTTCTCACAAATCCTTTGGGGACCACAGTTCTGTATTCAAACCAGAAATCGAAGAGATCGCCCAGGAGGAAGATGGCAGCAGCATCCTCTTTTACTTCCTGCAACCAGGAGACAAAGTGTTTTTCCCGCCTTATACTTTGTTGCCTGTCGGGGGCGCCCAGATGGTTGTCACTGGCAAAGTAGACCTTCTTTCCTTCGGGTACGATTAGCTGTCTCATCGGCATGTAAAGATAGGAAAATAGGGCGGGGATCAGGGATTGTCTTCCATATACCACTCTGCATAGGCCGTTTCGGTCTCGCGGAGCTTCAGGGAATGAAGCTGGAGGTTTTCAGGCAGGCGGGATTTGATCCTCGAGGCGATATCGATGACCATGTTCTCACTGGTAGGCTGGTAATCTGCCAGGATCACCTTGTGGCCCCTCGATTCGAGCTCCCTGGCCAGTTCGAGGTGGGGGGTATTTTTGTTGAAAATAGTCGCGTGGTCAAAAGGATCTACCACCTCCTCCCTGACGATCTTCTTCAGGTCGCCGAAGTCGATCACCATCCCGAGCTTAACGGCGCCCTCCTCGGCGATAGGAGTACCGATGACTGTTACGGCAAGTTTGTAGCTATGGCCGTGGACATTCCTGCATTTGCCGTCATACCCATACAGGGCATGCCCTGTTTCAAAACTGAATTCCTTGGTTACGCGAATCCTGCTCATTGGAACTTATTTATTCGGCAAAGGTAGGAATTCTTTAAAAGGGAGGACCTATTTGCCCTGAGTAACAGATTTCATAGTATGACT
>NZ_JBFGBM010000089.1:0-10297 GCF_041567615.1 Muriicola sp. | reverse complement strand
TGTTCAGGACGAATTCGTTACCAAGAAAGATTTTCAGGAATTCTCTGCCGGGGACACGATCACGGTATATTACGAGATCAAGGAAGGTGAAAAAACACGTACCCAGTTCTTCCGTGGCGTTGTGATCCAAAGAAGGGGATCCGGAGCCTCAGAAACTTTTACAATTCGTAAGATGTCCGGTACGGTTGGCGTTGAAAGGATCTTCCCTATCAATATGCCGGCCTTGCAGAAGATCGAGGTGAATAAGAAAGGTAAAGTGAGAAGGGCGAGGATATTCTACTTCAGAGGGCTTACCGGTAAGAAAGCGAGAATCAAGGAAGTCCGGTCCTAAAGAGCTTCAAACAGATAGAAAAACCCTAACGATTGTTAGGGTTTTTTATTTGCAGTATGGCGTCCGATGGATCTATTCCATTTTAGCCTCAAAATCGAGAATGGTTTCGCGTATAATGCGAATACACTCCCTGAGTTGTTCTTCTTTCATGACCAGGGGTGGGGCAAACCGGATGATATTCCCGTGGGTAGGTTTGGCAAGTAACCCATTCTTCTTCAGGGCCATGCAGATATCCCAGGCAGTGGAACTGTCCTCCGAATCATTGATGACGATCGCATTTAACAGGCCCTTACCCCTGACCAGCCTGACCAGGGAAGATTCCTTGACCAGTGCATTCATCTCTTCCCTGAAAATTTCCCCCAGCCTCTGGGCGTTCTCGGCGAGGCGCTCTTCCTTTACCACTTTGAGGGCCGCCATTGCCACCGCACAGGCCAGTGGGTTTCCCCCAAAGGTAGAACCGTGGTTACCTGGGCGTATCACTTCCATGATCTCGGTATTTGCCAGTACAGCAGATACGGGAAAGACACCTCCTGAAATGGCCTTGCCGAGGATAAGGATATCGGGCTTTACTTCCGGGGAGCCGCTGCAGCTCTTGTCTGCACAGGTACAATTCCCGCAACTGGCCAACAACCTGCCTGTCCTTGCGATCCCTGTCTGTACCTCATCTGCGATGAGGAGTACGTTCTTTTCCTTGCACAGGGCATGGGCAGCAGCCAGATAGGAATCATCAGGCACATAAACCCCGGCTTCTCCCTGAATGGGTTCTACCAGGAAGCCAGCCACATTAGGATCTTCAAGGACTTCGCGCAGGGCATCGATATCGTTATATCGGATCGAGGTGATCCCGGGGGTGAACGGCCCGAAGTTTTCAGTAGCTATGGGGTCATTGGAAGCTGAGATAATAGAAATGGTCCTGCCGTGAAAATTGTTCTGACAAACGATGATCCTGGCCTTGTTGTCCGGTATACCCTTTTTTTCGTACCCCCATTTTCTCGCCAGTTTGATCGCAGTTTCCACGGCCTCTGCCCCCGTGTTCATCGGGAGGACTTTGTCGAAACCGAAGTAGGAGGTAATGTAGCGCTCATAGACACCCAGCATATCGTTATAGAAGGCCCGTGAAGTGAGCGTCAGCTTTTCAGCCTGCGTCTTTAACGCATCGATGATCTTCGGATGACAGTGCCCTTGATTGACAGCCGAGTAGGCGGATAAAAAATCAAAGTACTTCTTTCCTTCCACATCCCAAACAAATACACCTTCTCCCCTGCTGAGCACAACGGGCAGCGGGTGATAATTCTGGGCTCCAAATTTTTCCTCCAGGGCTATAGCCTCTTTGGAACTGAGTTTTTCCAGGACAGACATGTTCAATAGAATTAAGTAAAACTAAAACTATTCCTTCTTTGGGAGAGAAATCATCCAATGCAGGGTATAAAAGTATTAAATATTGGACAATCCCGGGTTATATTTCCCAGTCCTTATTGTTCTAATTTATGAAGTAAGGCCGCAATCTGAAGCTCGATCCGTTTGAGTTCCCTCCTGATATCGTTCTTGTCCATTTGCATCCAGAAGTACAGCTTCAAAATACCAATGGCCATGACAGATAAGATACTCACAACTGCCCAGCGAATCATTGCCAGCATTTCAGAGGCGTTCCATAATGATATTATCGAATACACGGCAAGAACAGCTAAAAATAGCATGATCACGTTCATCACCAGGGCTAGCCAGCCTAACTGACTTTTATACACCTCCCCGAGCTTTTGAAGTACCGGAGGTTCATTTAAATCCTCATAGAACTGTGCTTCCTGATCTGACAGGGCTTCCCTGATCATTTTGTCAATTTCTTCCATCTCTTTTTTCATGATTTTTATTTTAAAACGGTTTTCAATTTTTCCCTCGCGTGATACAACCTCGATTTTACGGTACCAGGTGATATTTTTAATATTTCAGATATTTCTTTTAGAGAATATTCCTGGAGATAAAAAAGCCGTAAAACCAGTTGATGATCCGTCCTAAGTTCCTCTATTGCCAATTTGAGTTTTGATATCAATTGAGTACGCTGATCGTTCCCGGTCTGCGAGACCGCCAGTACTCCCGATCTTCGAATTTCCTTTTTCCTACCAAGTTCTATTTGTTCTTTTTTTAGCAGATCCAGTGACTGCCGGGTCACTATGGTCATCATCCAGCTTCCAAAGCTATTGGGATCCTTAAGCCTATGTATTTTTCTCATGGCCTTGATCCAACTATCCTGTACAATATCTTTTGCCTTTTCTGCATCACGTGTATACCAATGGGCCTGGCTCAAAAGACGCTTCTGATGGCGTTTTATCAAAATACCTATGGCTTTGTGATCGCCGCCTTTGAATTTAAGCACCAGTAATCCGTCGTAAATTCTGTCGAGTTTTTCCATGGGTTACTTTATAGACGGAAGCTTTGATAAAAGGTTCAAAATTCTTTCTGAATACTTAAAAATAAGCCAAAGAAAGGATCCGCGATTAAGCCGGGGGTTTAGTATTTTTGCCTCATGCGCAAAAAGAACAAAAGGCAGGTCTTTGAGCAGGTGGAGGTAGTAGATGCCGGAGCCAGGGGTAAAACCGTCGCCAAAGCACCTGACGGACGGGTCATCTTTTTACAGAATGCAGTTCCAGGGGATGTGGTGACCGTTCAGACCACTAAAAAGAGGAAAGCTTATTTCGAAGGCGTTGCGACGCACTTCCACCGTCTCTCCAAAAGGCGCACGGAGCCTGCATGCAAACATTTTGAACTATGCGGCGGTTGTAAATGGCAGCATATGGATTACCAAAGCCAGCTGTATTACAAGCAAAGGGAAGTGGAGAATAACCTGAAGCGCATAGGACACCTCGAGTTTCCGGAGATACATCCTATTCTGGGTTCGGAAAAACAGTTCTTTTACCGAAATAAAATGGAGTTTTCATTCTCCAACTCCCGATGGCTATACCCACATGAACTAGAAAGCGATTCCCTGATCGAAGACAAGAATGCCCTCGGACTCCATATCCCGGGTATGTGGGATAAAGTGCTCGATTTGGAAGAGTGCCACCTGCAGGCCGATCCCTCTGATGCGATCAGGCTTGAGATCAGGAGATTTGCCACTGAGAAGAAACTGCCTTTCTTTAATCCCAGGACACAGGAGGGGCTTTTGAGGACTTTGATGATCCGCACCAGTTCCACCAAAGAACTCATGGTGCTTATACAGTTCGCCAGAGAGGAAAGAAATTCCATGGAACTTCTCCTGGACCATATCGCCCAAACCTTCCCTGAGATCACATCGCTGCTTTACGTTATCAATACCAAGAAGAACGATACGCTATACGACCAGGAAATACACTGTTACAAAGGGCGGGATCATATCTGGGAGGCCATGGAGGACCTCAAATTCAGGATCGATGCAAAGTCCTTCTACCAGACTAACTCAGAGCAGGCCTACGTCCTTTACAAGCTGGTACGGGAATTGGCAGGATTGACGGGAAAGGAGCTGGTTTACGATCTTTACACGGGTACGGGCACTATAGCTCAATTTATCGCAGGAAAGGCCAAAAAAGTGGTTGGCATAGAGATCGTACCCGAGGCGGTCACCGCCGCAAGGATCAATGCGGAAATCAACGGGATACACAACACCGAATTTGTCACCGGGGATATGAAAAAAGTACTGGACGATTCCATCGTCGAAAAATACGGTATCCCTGATTTGCTCATCACAGATCCACCCAGGGAAGGGATGCACAAGCAGGTCGTCGATCAGATCCTGAAAATGGGACCTGAAAGAATTGTCTATGTGAGCTGTAACAGCGCGACACAGGCCAGGGACCTGGCCTTGATGGATGAGGCGTATGAAATTTGCACCGTGCAGCCCGTCGACATGTTTCCCCAGACCCATCACGTAGAAAATGTCGTACTTTTGAAAAAACGCAAAGCCTAACATGAATAGTGAATCCAGGCGCCGGATCCGAACTGAGGTTTGGTATAAATTCTCGATTTCCTCTTTGATTGCCCTCTTGTTTTCATCATTTTCCCTTTCCTGTGAAAAGGACGATATCTGCGTGGAAGGGGACACGCCTCTGCTCATCCTTCGTTTCTACGATGCCTCAGATACCACTGCAGTTAAATCAGTCTCCAATGTCCGGATCGTAGGGCTTGGAAACGGAGAACCGGTGGATACATTCACAGATCGGTCTACCAGGGATTCTGTCGCCCTTCCCCTGCGAATCAATGAAGGTGAAACTGGTTTTCTGATAATTCAGAACTCAGCCGGGGATGAAGGCGCGGAGACCGGAAACATCGATACGCTCCGGTTCAATTATACTACGGAAGAGGTGTTCATTTCAAGGGCGTGCGGTTTTATCGCTAATTACACGGATCTCACGGAGAATCTTGTCACAGATTCTGAAAATTGGATCCAAGACATCACCATAGCAATCCCAACTGTAGACTCACAACTCCAAGCACATGTTAAAGTATTTCATTAAAGGTCTGCTTCTGCTGTGTTTTCTCCCTGTTTTTTCCCAATCAGGGCCCATAGACCTGAGAGCCAGGGATACCACCCGTTACAGTCAACCCTACGGGCTTAGGGCGGGGATAGATCTTAGCAGGCCGGTCCTTTCCTTTTTTAATGAGGATTATACAGGGCTGGAGATCGTGGCAGATTACAGACTTACGCAGCGCCTTTACCTGGCCGGGGAGTTGGGCAATGAACAGAAGACGAATCGGGAAGAGCTGGAGAACTTCGACCTGTCTGATCCAACCCTGTTGTACGAATACAACACCTCCGGAAGCTATATCAAGCTGGGGGTGGATTACAACACCTACGAGAACTGGTACGGGATGAACAATTCCATCTTTATAGGTGGACGATATGCCTTTAGTACATTTAGTCAAACCCTTAACTCCGGTTTTGTATATGACAGCAACCGTTACTGGGTTCCCGATGCCTTTGCTCCCGGGAATCAGGGTGGAGAGGAATACGGCGGACTCAACGCGAGCTGGCTCGAATTCCTTGTCGGGGTCAAGGCGGAGCTTTTTGCCAATTTCTATCTGGGGGCCAGCGTAAGGTTGGGCTTTCTGGTAAGTAACAAGGAGGCAGATAATTTTCCCAATCTCTGGATCCCCGGATTCAACAGGGTTACGGACGGGAGTAATTTTGGAGTGGGTTATAACTACAGCATCACATACTTTCTACCCCTTTACCGCAAGGCAAAAAAAGGGAGTTCAGAGACTTCTTCGGCTAACTGAATGCTGCAAAGATCACAGTCTTTTCCTCTTAACTTCCGGAAATCGTCTTGTGTTTAGCCTTTTTACTCCCCTCGTAAATGGCGTATTTCACCAGTCGAGATTCCAGATGGCTATTGTATACCTTGATCTTCGCAGAAGGTCTGAGACCGACAAATTTAAGAGCTTCCAGGTTGGAAGTGATCAGCCAGGCATCAGAACCGGGATAACCTCGTTTTAAGGTATTCCCTATGTGGGTGTAAAACTCCTCCATTTCAACAGGTAGTCGTTCTCCGTAAGGCGGATTAAAAAGCAGGTGCAGATGTCGTTCCGAAGTCTTTTGGGAGAGGAAGAAATTTTTTTGTTCAATCTGTATGTAATCAGACAGGTTAGCATTAGCCACATTTTCCCTGGCTTTTTGTACCGCTGAAGGCGCTTTGTCATAACCGGTGATGCTGAATGGGAATTCCCGTGCCTTATTCAGACAACTCTCAATGATCTTTTCATAGAGGGAAGGATCGAAATCCTTCCATTTTTCAAATGCAAATCCCTTCCTGTTGATGTTAGGGGGGATGTTGCAGGCGATCATGGCTGCTTCGATTGGGATGGTTCCGCTCCCGCACATGGGGTCCAGAAAATCACATTGGCCGTCCCATCCACTGAGCAATAGCAGGCCGGCTGCTAAAACCTCATTGATAGGTGCAATGTTCGTAGCCGTTCTGTATCCCCTGTGGTGAAGCGATGCCCCAGAACTGTCAAGGGATACGTTGCAATGATCTTTGTGGATATGTATGTTAACGCGAAGGTCCGGGTTATCGAGATCCACACTGGGCCTGCGACCTTTTCTTTCCCTGAAACTATCTGCGATGGCGTCCTTGGTTTTTTGAGCTACATAAAGGCTGTGGGAAAAGGCATCTGAATAAATGGTTGCATCGATAGCGAAGGTATCATCTTCGGAGAGATACGGACTCCAGTCCATGGCATAGATCTCCTTGTAGAGATCGTCCTCGTCCCTCACCTTGAAATGCTTTATGGGTTTGATGATCTTGACCGCGGTCCTCAAACTGAGATTGGCTTTGTACATAAAGCCCGTATCCCCTTCGAAGGAGACATTACGAACTCCGGGGGTCACATTGATGGCACCCAGATTCCTCAACTCCCTGGACAGGATTTCTTCGAACCCGTAGAGGGTTTTGGCTACCATCTTAAAATTATTACTCATAGTATTCCTGTGATAGCCGTAAAAATACACTAATTTTAGACCAGTTAAGTTACGGCCGATCATAAAGGCCCTATGCACATGCACTATTTATTCCTGATCCTTACGGTGCTTTTCTGTTTCGGCTTTGTAGCTATTGCGGAACCGCGGAAATCTTCCGGATTGCAACTCCTCCTTTCCTTTAGCGGTGCATTCTTGCTCGCCCTGACGATCTTCGACCTCTTTCCCGAGGTCTATGCAGCCTCGGAACCCAAGTCCATCGGCGTCTTCATCATCCTGGGGATCCTGCTTCAGATCGTCCTGGAACTATTTTCGAAGGGGGCAGAACACGGACATGTACACTGGGATTTTGAAAATACAGCATTCCCTTGGATGTTATTTATAAGTCTTTGTATACATTCCTTTATGGAGGGTATCCCACTGATCGATTCGAGTCCGATCCTTTACGGCATTCTGATTCACAAGATTCCTATTGCCATCATTTTGAGCATGTTTTTACTCAACTCTAAACTGAAAACTTCCTATGCCATTGGGTTCATACTTGTTTTCTCTATGATGACTCCTCTGGGCAGCCTGCTTTCGAGTCAACTCGAAGTCATCAATCAATACCGCCCTCAGATCACGGCTATCGTGATTGGGATTCTGTTGCATATAAGCACCGTGATCTTATTGGAAAGTTCCAAGGAACATGTTTTTAATATCCGAAAACTGGGGGTCATCTGCCTCGGGTTCATCGTTGCGTATTTTATCTAGATGTTTTCAAAGAAGGAATCCAAAGAACTCAGGGAATTGTTCTGGACCTCCTTTGGCAAGTCATACCCCAGAAAATGGATGTTATACCGGACAGGGATTTCCGGCGTCAATTTGAAGTTCCATTTCGATCTCAAAAAGGCCATGGTCTCCCTTGATCTGGAAGGAATTGATCCAACGCGACTTAGTATTATATGGGAAAGGCTGATTTCACTACAAACCCTCTTGAGATCGGAATACTTGACAGATGCCAGCTATGATCCTGAACATTTACTGGAAAGCAAGAAGCAAATCAAAAGGATCTACGTAAAAAAGGAAGGGCTCTGCATTCACGATAAGAATACATGGCAGGAGGCCATGTCGTTTCTAAATGATCATATGTCGATTTTGGAAGAATTCGTAAAAGAGCACGCGGAGATCATCGATCCTTAAAAGACATCTTCGTAGATGAGGAACCAATGACTTATTGCACCACCCAGGACGAAAAGATGCCAGATAAAGTGATTATAGGGAATCTTACGGATAGCGTAGAACACAATGCCTAGGGTATAGAATCCACCTCCCAGGAAGAGCATCGTTACTCCAAATAAAGTCAAATGATCCCAGAGGAAGGCAAAGTCGACTACGATCAACCATCCCATGACCAGGTAAAGAAGTAAGGAAAGGTATTCCAGTTTACCCGTATAAAAGATCTTGAAAAGGGATCCTATCAAGGTGATGCCCCATACGATAATGAACAGGGTCATTCCCTTTGAATCTGAGAGGGTAAGGAGGGCTACCGGCGTATAGGTGCCTGCAATAAGGAAATAGATGCTGATATGGTCCAGTACCCGTAACCTGCGCTTAATTCGGGGGTCATTCACAGAATGGTAAAGGGTGGAAGCTGAAAATAGCAGCACTATACTAGCGCTGTAGATCACAATACTCCAGGTTTCACGTGAGTTTGAAGGATCGTGAACCTGCCAGAGCAAATAGGCCCCGATGATGCCCAGCAGGATACCCAGGCCATGAGACAGGGCATTAAGTCGTTCTTCTTTGTGGTAAAGAGCCGTATCGGACATAAAGGTGAATCCCGGTTTACTTATATCTCGTTCCGCGTTTGATTACCATATCCACATCTTGAAGAAGGCTGATATATCTCAGTACATCTCCATTGACGGCGATAATGTCAGCGTATTTACCGGGTGTGATGGTACCCACATCATCAGATACGCCCATCCACAGTGCCGGCCAGTAAGTGGCTGCCCGAATGGCATACATGGGATCAATACCGAATTCATTTACCCAAACATCGAGTTCATTCCATGTCGACTGGCTGTGGAATTTCATAGGAATCCCGCTATCCGTGCCTACCAGGAGGACCACTCCGGCATCCATGAGCTGCCTGATCTTGGTCCGGAGGGTAGGCTTCCTGATGGGAGTCAATTGAAAATATGGGAGTTGATCCGGATGTTTTATACTATTCCGAATATCTGTGACCACGGAGTCCGGCAATCCCAAATGCCAGGAATCATTGTCCAGTTTTTCCGGGTTGTCCCTCACATATTCATAATTGTATAGCCCTTCAACGGTAGGGCACCAGAAAAGAGGTCCGAGATTCATCTGGGCGGTGCGCTCACGGATCATATCCATGACATCATCCGGGTAAGCAGGTGCTGAGGAAAGTCCGGTATGTTCGAAGCAGTCGACGCCCACCTGCAATCCTCTTCTTATTTCTTCAGGTCTGTGTCCGTGGGCCACCACTTTAAGCTTGTATTTATGAGCTTCGTCTACCACTGCTTTTAATTCGGCCATGGTCATCTGGTCCTGGTCGATAAGTTTTATTACGTCTACCCCGGCTTTGGCGAGTTTTTGAATTTTTCTCTTTCCATCTTCGGGCCCGTTCACCCCCCATCGAAATTCCTCTGTACCCGGATATGGTTTATGCTGGATGAAAGGGCCTGACACATAGAGGGTTGCCCCGGGTATTTTCCCTGCGTTAATCGCATCCCTGACACCAATACTGGCTTCGAGAGGAGCTCCGAGATCACGGGCACTTGTTACTCCGGCCATCAGGAGCTGTTGGGCAGAGGCCGGCATGATGACATCCTGAAAGAGGGGCGGATAGGTTCTATCCCAATAATCATAATCGGCATGACCGTTGATCATGGTATGCACGTGCATGTCCCAGAGTCCGGGTAATACACTCATCCCTTCTGTGGAGATAACTTCTGCATTCTCAGGGATGGGTGTGTTGTCCTGGTTACCCACGGCCAGGATGCGTTCACCTTGTATAATGATCACGCTGTTTTTTATAGGATCGGAGCCATAACCATCGATCAAGGTACCGCCAACGAGGGCTTTTAAGGGTGTTTCCTGGGCCGAAAGAAAAGAGAAAATCAGAAATAAGGGTATAAAAAACCGCACTTTCCTGTTCATGGGGATAGAAGTTTGAATTAAAGATACCACAAATGAAAGCAACAGCCGTTAGCCTGAGAAAAGTTCCTGTTTTATTCTTTCATTTTTAAAGATTATTTTTTCTTCAAGGGGGAATAAGGACGTATGTCCCCTGGGGGTAGGATGTAATAGGGACCTGGGGTCTTCCCTTGGCTTCCCTTGAGGTAGGTACATAAAAAAAGCACCCATATTGCTATGAGTGCTTTTAAAAAAGGCGGCGACCTACTCTTCCACCTGGTGTGGCAGTACCATCGGCGCTGACGGGCTTAACTTCCCTGTTCGGAATGGTAAGGGGTGGACCCCGTCGCCATGGCCACCTGAGCCTTGTTGTGAAGGAT
>NZ_JBFGBM010000088.1:0-10361 GCF_041567615.1 Muriicola sp. | reverse complement strand
CTTTAAGGTTTTCCAGACAGAACAAGATCATTCTGGGAAGCCTGTTGATTTTTTTGAGCATCGCCCTGTTCTTTTCCTTTGTTTCCTTTTACTTCACCTGGCAGGACGACCAAAGCCTGCTGACGGAGTTTGCCAACAGGAATGAACAGGCTAAAAACCTGCTGAACAAATTCGGCGCTAGTGTCAGCCATTACATCATGTACAGGGGGTTCGGATTATCATCTCTGATCATCCCCTTCCTGTTGAGTCTCACCGGGCTCTACCTCTTCCTGAGCCTTCCTTTGAGAAATCTTTGGAACAAGTGGATCTGGGGGCTCGTCCTCCTGATCTGGATCTCCATAGCCCTGGGCTTCTTTGCCGATGACCAGCCCCTGCTCGGAGGCCTCGTAGGTTATGAAATGAACGATTTTCTCCAAGACTATACAGGCAAGATCGGGGTTTTCCTCATCCTCCTTTTCATGCTTACCATCATCCTAGTCAGGCTCTTTAAACTCACCCCGGAGGGCGTTGCCCGTTTTTTTAAGTCGAAATCAGCTTCGGTCGCCGCCGATTTCAAGAAATCACAGCCGGAAGCACAAGAATCTCTCCGGGAAGATGAGGAAACGGAAGTGATCCTGGATACCTATACCCATAAAAAAGACATCCCTCACCTGGATCCTTCAGCTGAGGAGACAAAGGTCGAAGCAGGAAAGGCTGATTCAGCAGATGACGAAATCGCCATGGAAGTAAATACGGTCACTGACGAAAAGGAAGAAAGTGATCTCCTGTCCGACAAGCTGGTGGCCGATTTCGGGGAATTCGACCCAACCCTCGAATTGAGCAATTATAAATTCCCCCACCTCGACCTGCTGGATCCCCACGGATCTTCCGGAGGGATCACCATCAACCAGGAGGAACTGGAGGAGAACAAGAACAAGATCGTCGAAACCCTCAAGAACTACAAGATCGGGATCGCCCAGATCAAAGCCACCATCGGACCCACGGTGACCCTCTATGAGATCGTGCCTGATGCAGGGATCCGTATTTCCAAGATCAAAAACCTGGAAGACGATATCGCCCTTTCCCTGGCAGCCCTTGGAATACGCATCATTGCCCCGATTCCCGGGAAGGGGACCATCGGTATCGAGGTACCTAACAAAAAAGCCACTACGGTTTCCATGAGGTCTGTGATCGCCTCGAGCAAGTTCCAGAAGGCGGAGATGCAGCTGCCCATTGCCTTTGGAAAGACCATCAGCAACGAGACCTTTGTAGTGGACCTGGCCAAAATGCCCCACCTGCTGATGGCGGGGGCCACCGGACAGGGAAAATCTGTGGGACTCAACGCCGTCCTTACTTCCCTCCTCTACAAAAAACACCCGGCGGAGGTCAAGTTTATCCTGGTCGATCCGAAAAAAGTGGAACTCACCCTTTACAACAAGATCGAAAGGCATTACCTGGCCAAACTGCCAGATTCCGAAGAGGCCATCATCACGGACAATACCAAGGTGATCCACACCCTGAATTCGCTTTGCATTGAGATGGATAACCGGTATGAATTGCTCAAACTGGCCATGGTTCGGAACATCAAGGAATACAACGCCAAGTTCAAGGCCAGGAAACTCAACCCAAATGACGGACACACCTATCTGCCGTATATCGTCCTGGTGATAGACGAGTTTGCAGACCTGATCATGACAGCCGGCAAGGAAGTGGAAACACCCATTGCCCGGCTCGCCCAACTGGCCCGGGCCATCGGGATACACCTGATCATCGCTACCCAGCGCCCATCGGTCAACGTGATCACCGGGATCATCAAGGCCAATTTCCCGGCCAGGATCGCCTTCAGGGTGACCTCAAAGATCGATTCCCGGACCATCCTGGATTTCCAGGGAGCTGACCAGTTGATTGGCCGGGGCGACATGCTCTTTACCCAGGGGAATGACATCACCCGGATCCAATGTGCCTTTGTGGACACCCCGGAGGTAGCCAAAATCACTGATTATATCGGTTCGCAGCGGGGATATGCTAGTGCACACCTTTTGCCCGAGTATTCTGGCGAAGATTCTGGCACAGGTATTGATTACGATATTTCGGAAAGGGATGCCATGTTCCGGGATGCTGCCGAAGTGATTGTCACGGCCCAGCAGGGATCGGCCTCCCTGATTCAGCGAAAGCTCAAACTGGGGTATAACAGGGCGGGGCGTATCATCGATCAGCTCGAGGCTGCGGGGATCGTAGGCCCTTTTGAAGGAAGCAAGGCACGGGCCGTGCTTGTTCCCGATATCTATACCCTGGAAAAAATGTTGAATGAAGAAACCAAATAAGACATGAAAAAATTTAGTATCCTGATCCTGATCTTCTTTGTGGGTAACCCTGTGTTTGCCCAGGAAGCAGCCAAAGCCAAAGCATTGCTCGATGAGGTGTACAACAAGGTACAGAGCTATGACAACATCGAGGTGAATTTTAAATACACCCTGGAGAACAAGGAGGCCAATATCAACCAGGAAACTCGTGGGGATGTCACCCTGCAGGGAGAAAAGTACCTCTTTAATTACCTGGGGTCGCAGCAGCTGTTTGACGGGAAAAAGGTCTATACCATTGTCCCGGAGAATGAGGAGGTGACCATCGAGAATAAGTCGGATGACGAAAATACCATCACTCCCTCCAAATTGCTGACCTTTTACAAAAAGGGATACAACTATGCATGGGACATCCTTCAGAACGTGCAGGGCAGGAAGATACAGTATGTAAAGCTGACTCCTATTGATACCCATTCGGAGATCTCTTATATCCTCCTCGGGATCGATGCCCAGACCAAGCATATTTACAAGCTGATAGAGACAGGCAAGAACGGCACCAAGACCACTATTACTGTTAATTCTTTTAAAACTGACCAACCGTTGTCAAAAACCTTATTTACTTTTGACGAGGCCAAATACAAAGACGAAGGCTATTACATTATAAGAAACTAGTATCTTGAGGATCCTAGACCAGTATATTCTAAGTCGGTTCCTGTACAACTTCTTCAGTTCGTTTGTGATCCTGATGTTCATTTTCATCTTCCAGACGATATGGCTCTTTATTGACGATATCGCCGGGAAAGGCCTGGACATCATCATCATCGGGAAATTCCTCTTTTACCTGATGCCCAACCTGACCGAAAAAGTCCTTCCCCTCACCGTTTTACTGTCTTCCATCCTCACCTTTGGTGCTTTTGCGGAGAATTACGAATTCGCGGCTATGAAGGCATCAGGCATTTCCCTGCAGCGTTCCATGTTGAGCCTGATCATGCTGGTTACCTTTCTCGGAGGGGTTACTTTTTATTTTGCCAATACCGTGATCCCGGCCTCAGAACAGAAGATCTACAACCTGCGCAGGAATATCGCCAAGGTGAAACCGGCAGCGGTGATCGAAGAGGGTGTTTTTAGCGATTTCGAGGGGATGAATATCAAGGTCGATAACAAATTCGGGGACAATGACAAATACCTGCAACATGTCATCATCCACAAGAAATCCAACCTCCAGAAGAACAATACGGTGATCAAGGCAAATTCCGGAGAATTGATCAGCAGTGAAGAATCGGATATCATTCAGCTAGTGCTTTCAGACGGGCATTATTATGAGGAACTGGTCCCCAATTCAGCCAAAGACCGCAAGCACTTCCCTTTTGCCAAGGCGGAGTTCGATACCTACACCATCAACATAGAAGTTCCTGAAAACACACAAGACCTGGAGGAAGAGCGCAACATCAGGACAGACAAGATGAAGAACATCTCCCGACTTAAGAAGGATATTGATTCCATTCGGGACAACAACCTTGCGGTTGTTGGTGCTTTTTCCAAGAACATTGTGACCAGGCTGGGCGCCTTTGCTCCCTTGGCAGAAAATGACACGCTGAGCAATACACAAGCCAATACGGCCTCTCAAAAGGATTCCCTGCCGGCTACTTACCAGGCCATGGATACGGTTACCAATACAGCCGATATCCTCGGGCTATACCAGGAATACCAACAGCGGCAGATCATCAGTTCGGCCGCCAACGCCATCTCCAACATCCTGAATTCGGTGAGCGGGAAGAAACAGGACATCGAGAATAAATACAAGATCTACAACATGCACATCCTGTCCCTTCACAAAAAATACGCCCTGGCTTTATCCTGCATCATCCTGTTCTTTGTGGGGGCTCCCCTGGGGGCGATCATTAGGAAAGGTGGGCTTGGACTCCCCATGGTGATCGCCATCGTACTCTTCCTCGCCTATTATTTCATCGGGGTGTTTGCCGGCAATTACGCCAAAGAGGGGAACATTCATCCCGTACTGGGAGCGTGGCTATCTACCTTAATAATGTTACCTTTGGGGATATTTCTCACACGGAGGGCCACGGCAGACAAGGGATTGATGAGTTTTGGACATGTATGGGACACGATCTCGGAAGGAATTAAAAAAAGATTTAAACGCAAGACCCCATGATGGTTAGCAAGGAAAAGAAAATACAACTGAACACGATCGAAGAGGCCATTGAGGACATACGTCAGGGGAAGGTAGTGATCGTGGTCGACGATGAGAACAGGGAAAATGAAGGGGATTTCATCGCTGCGGCAGAAATGGTGAGCCCCGAGATGATCAATTTCATGGCCAAGCACGGCCGGGGTTTGATTTGTACTCCGCTCACAGAGAAAAGATGTGAAGAACTGGACCTGACTATGATGGTGCAGAACAACACGGTTATGCACCACACCCAGTTCACGGTTTCCGTAGACCTGATCGGACACGGTTGTACCACGGGAATTTCGGTTCACGACAGGGCGAAGACCATCAAGGCACTGGTCGACCCCGAAACCAAAGCCCACGAATTGGGCAGACCCGGCCATATCTTCCCCCTCAGGGCAAAGAATGGCGGTGTGCTCAGGCGAACAGGGCATACGGAAGCTGCTGTTGACCTGGCCCGCCTCGCCGGGTTCCAACCGGCAGGAATCCTGGTGGAGATCCTCAACGAGGACGGGACCATGGCCAGGCTGCCCCATCTGGCAGAGGTAGCCCGGAAATTCGACCTTAAACTCATCTCCATAGAAGACCTGGTGGCCTACAGGATGCAGCACGACAGTCTAATTGTCAAAAAGGAATGTTTTGATGTGGAGACACGGTTCGGAAAATTTACCCTCCACGCCTATCAGCAGACCACCAATGAGCAGGTCCACATAGCACTTACCAAAGGATTCTGGAAAAGAAACGATGCCGTTCTGACCAGGATCAATTCCACCCTGGTCAATAACGATATTCTGGGTACCCTGACAAACAATGCGGAGAAAAAGCTGGATGATATGTTCCAGGCCATCAACAACGAAGGGACAGGGGCCATCGTCTTTATCAATCAGACCAGTGAATCCCTCAACCTGTTGAACCGACTCAAAGGGCTGAAGGAAAACCAGGCCAAAGGGATCATGAAGGCACCCAGGATCGATATGGATACCAAGGATTTCGGGATTGGGGCGCAGATTCTGCACGACCTGCATATCTGCAAGATGCGTATCCTCACCAACAGCGGTCAGACCAAGCGTGTGGGAATTGTAGGTTACGGACTGGAAATCGTTGAATATGTAACTTATTAGGCTGCCCCCAGGACCTCCCTCAGCACATTCTTGATTTTTTCGCCTCTTTGTGCCACTTCTTCCCTGCTCCATCCGAGTTTGATCAGACATGAAAGGTTACGGCCCATCCAGTGGTCGGAGGAGGGGAACGTCAGGTCTTTCAGGCCTGAAAGCTTTTCCTGTACTTCGGGGCTAACCGGCCCAAGGGTCTTAAGTTCGGTGAGATGTTCCCATTTTCTGTAGTAGTGCCAGTTGTTGTCGTACCAGTAGAAACAGCCATCAATGCCTGCAGCTGCCAGTGCCTTGTGAGCATTTCTGGCTAACGCCTCTGAAGGCAGAAAAAAGTTCAGGAAGGAGTAATTCTGAACCCCCGTCACGGGGATCTTTCTCATCGTGATCCCTTCCAGTCCGGCCAGGGACTCCGCAAGGATGCCGTAATGGTTCTCCTGAATCCTGAGGAATTCATCCAGCCGCCTGATCTGGGCCACGCCTACGGCGGCATTGAGTTCGGATATTCGGAAATTGTAGCCGAGGAAGGGATGGGATTCAGCTCCCCGGTCGCTGCCCACATGGTCATGGCCATGGTCTGAGTAGTGGTCAGCATTTCGATAAAACGTCTCGTTGTCCGTGATAAGTCCGCCCCCTTCCCCGCAGGTGATGGTCTTTACATAATCAAAGGAAAAACAGCCCACATCTCCATAGCTACCCAGGGGTTTGCCCTCGTAACTGCCTCCGATCGCCTGGCAGGCATCTTCTATCAGGAGGAGGTCATGTCTGTCACAGATCGCTTTCAGCGTTTTCAGGTCGGCCATGGAACCACACATATGGACCGGCATGACAGCTTTTGTACGTTCTGTAATGGCCTTCTCCACGGCTGAGGGATTCAAACACAAGGTCTCGTCAATATCAGTGAGGACGGGGATGGCCCCCAAAGCCAGGACGGCCTCAAAACTTGCCACAAAGGTAAAAGTGGGAATGATCACCTCATCGCCTGCACCTACCCCCGCACTTGCCAGGGCAACGGTCAGGGCGGCCGTTCCGCTGCTCACGGTCTGGGCGAACCGTGTGTTCATACGGGCAGCAAGGGCTTGTTCGAGTTCCCGGGCTTTCCAATGGCCGTTGCGCATTCCGTCGAACCCGTAGCGCATCAGCACCCCCGAGTCCAATACATCCTGTACCTCGGCCCTTTCCAGGGCTCCGAACATCTCAAATCCCGGCATATTATTCTATGTGTATGATGGTTTCCGCTAAATCCCTTCTGACCTTTTTCAGGCCCGAGAAAAAATCGTCATCTGCACGTTTTCCTACCGGCAGGACCAGGACGGACGACAGGTTTCTCGATTTCAGATCGAGAAATTCATCGTAGGCATCAGGTTTGAAGCCCTCCATCGGACAGGCGTCAATTCCTTCCACAGCACAGACGGTTAGCAAGTTTCCCATGGCCAGGTAAGCCTGGTTGGTGGCCCATCGCTTAATTTCTTCTTTCTGTCTTTGGGAAAAGTCCTCTATAAGGGCATTCTTGAAAGGGTCCAGGATCTTTTCGCTCGTCCCCCGAATGGACCTGACCTTTTCGAAATACTGGGTGATATATTCCTGGTCGACGTTGGTCTCTATGCAGATCACGAGGACATGAGACGCCTGGGCCACCTGTTTTTGTCCATAGGAATGTGTCACCAGATCGCCTTGCTTTGATTTGTTCTTTAACACCACCAACCTGATGGGCTGCAGTCCATAGGACGTTGCAGTAAGGTTGAATGCATGGATAAGGCGGTCGATCTTCTCTTTTGGGAGCAGGGTCTCCTTATCGAATTTCTTTACGGCGTATCGCCATTTTAATCGTTCTATACTATCCATATGCTTATGTAAAAAACCACAATTTAATCGCCATCAGCACCACCATGACCACCAGGAAGGTTTTGATGAATCCATCCCCTTTCTTAACGGAGACCCGGCTAGAAAACCACGCTCCCAATCCGTTACCAAGGGCCAATACGGCCCCTACCTTCCAGATCACCTTATCGTTGAATACAAAGACGGCCAGGGCGGCCAGGGTGTAAATGCAGACCACAGCGACCTTGGTGGCGTTTGCCCTGACCAGGCTCATCTTGTGAAAATAATGAAGAAACAAGAGGATGACAAATCCGATCCCGGCATTGATAAAGCCCCCGTAGATCCCTATAAAGAAAAAAGCGAGCATCCCTAGCCATAGGTATTTCCCGGTGAGTCGTTCCTCCACGTTCTCCAGGCTGATCTTGGGCTTGAACACGATGATCAGGACCACGACGATCATGATGATGGCCAGGATACGATTGAAGGTCTCCCCCTTGATATCAACCGCAATGGAAGCCCCCAGAATAGAACCGAGGAGCGCTGCGATACCGAGGTAAACGTTGAAGGGAAAGGTAGACACCCCTTTACTCTTAAAACCGGCTACTCCAATGGCCGTCTGAAAAGCGATGGCTACGCGGTTGGTACCGTTGGCCACGGAGGGCGGCAAGCCCAGGAATATAAGAACGGGCAGGGATATCAGTGAAGCACCTCCCGCTATAGTGTTTATAAAACCCACCACAAAACCCACCACAACCAAAAGGGGATAATGGTACCATTGTTCCATGGGGCAAAAGTACGTGCTAAAAAGTTATTCCGGAAAGGTCTTCAATCAATTCCATTCAATCCCGAGTTCCTCCAGAGGAATGAGCTGTATACCGCCTTTGCGTACAAAGACGAAATTGTCATCTTGTGTAATGCAGGGGCCCCAGCCATAGCTCAGGGGAAGGCGTTTTACTCTCTCCCAGGATTTCCCCTTTTTCTCGTAGTAATACAGTCCGACTTCCCCCCTTTCCGGGTATGTATCCTGGTTGTAGTAATGGGAAATGATGAGTTTTTTCTTCCCGGGATGTATGAAGACATCAAAGGAATCGCTGTCTGTCAAGCTCACCTGATCGCTGAGCCACCGGGGTCTTGAATAAATCGTCTTTTTTGAGGGATTGGAATAATAGATCCCGGTTTTCGGGCTTCTCGCAAAGAAATACAGGGTGTTGTCAGGCGTGAAATGAAAATAGCCTGCATGGATATTAAACAGGCGTTTCACTTCGACGGGATTACCCCATGTCTCCCCTGTTTTATCCACCACAAAAACGCGAGAGACCCTTTCCCCCTCCCATTCGTCGAATTGTTTGTAAATGATCCGGTTGCCATGCGGATTGATGGCCAGGTTGTAAAGGGTATCCGCAAAGGACAGTCTTTGAAGTTCCCAGGTACCTTCCCTCCGATAAGCGATGTACGGGTTTTTGTCTTCCCATTCCTGGTAGAGCGCCAGAACCAGCGTATCCCCCGAGGCAGTAAAGGAAGGCGATGTGCTTTCATATCCCTCGGGTACAACACCTTGGGCAAAAAAAGGAGCGTAGAAAATGTGATCGTCATCCCCTACGTCATAAACGCTGCCATCCTGTGAGTATTTTATCCAATTCCCCAGGGCTTTGTTCTGTTCAAAATTGCGAACCTGTTTTAGTTTTCCATTGGGATACCACTCCTTCCAGGCCCCGTGGTTCATTCCATCTCTAAATTCCCTAAGGGTCCTCTGCTGGCCGTTTTCATAGTATGCAATAGCCTTCCCGCTAAACGGCTCCCCCTCGTAGGTATATACTCCAGTGGGGCCCCCGGGAAAGGCATCTGCCAACCTTATATCTTCCAGCGTAACAGGCTCGCCTGGCCAGTCATCTTCTGGCCTTATTACCTCCTGAGTAACCTGGGAAGAAAGCGTATATAAAGTGAAGAAGAACAAACACACGGTCGGTCCGGCAGCAAGCAGATGAGAGTATCCCCTGGGAATACAAGTTATAAAGTGATTATTTGAGGGATGTTTTCCGATGGAGAATATGGGAAGTCTGTGGTGTTTTATCATCTAACTTCCGGCAAATGGTGATCCAAATACCCCTACCGCCAACTCGGCCCAGACCAGGAAAAAGAAGACCAGTGCTGCCACCAGCAGCACAATCCTGAAAGTGTCATTGGATACATTTCTCCACACCAGATCGCATACAAAGGCAGTACTGGCCAGCAGGATACCGGCTACGAGGAAGTCAAGCGCACTCCAGTCGACTTCAGAACTGAATTGCATAGCGACCAAAGGGATACACAGCAAAACCAGTGTCCCCAAGAAAATATATCCAATGCGTTTGAAAGACAGGGTCATGATTTTCAGTTCGTTTCTATAAAGTTACTGATTTTTTTTACGGGTCGACAATCTTCCTCGTCAAGACCCCTGGGAAGCCATTATAGGGATCCAGATTTCCTCTTCAGATTCGGGGTCGTATTGGCGGTAATTTTCGCCCAGAACCTCAAAATGAGGCCGGTGGTCGATGCTGTATCCGGATCCGGGCAACCATTGGGCAAAGATGTACTCATAAATCCGCCTGTCTGATGAGGAACCCTTGTAGGAGAAGACCGAGTAAAGTCCTTCAGGGATATAAAGAGCGCTCATCCCCTGGGGGATATCCCGAAAATCGTTCGCCTCCCGTGCCGCCCATTTCTCGAATGGGGTATGTGGATCAAAGGCCTCAAAATATCCCGGCGGATAGACGGCAGCCGAAATAAGATCATCAGAGGCCGGATGAATGATCTCCTCCCTCCTTGGCATAAAGCTGCCCCAAAGTTCGGAGAGATCGTAATTGGTTAGACTGACGATCTTTTTCATCCCTATGAGTTTTAGCCCTTGCGTCTTTTTGATGTTCGGTTGTATTCCGCTTTCTTGCTGTTCCTTTACAACTCTTTCAATTCTTTGGATTTTCGAGG
>NZ_JBFGBM010000087.1:0-10383 GCF_041567615.1 Muriicola sp. | reverse complement strand
GCGGGGCTTTACTTTGGAAGGGGCCAAGATCCACCTGAAGGAAGAGCGAAAAAAGACCCTGTCTAACTTCGAGATCATCCAGAAACTCGAAAAGGTCAAAGCCGAACTGATCAAGATCAAGAACCAGCTCTGATGTAACATTCAGACCTCTTTTGATACTAACAGATACCTAACTTTAATTCAGAACACTTATGAAAAAATGGTTAATTCCCGTAATTATCCTGGTGGTGGTCGCATTCGGACTCTACCAGTGGGCCGTAGGATTTAACAACACCGCGGTGGAATACGAGGCTAATGCCAAAACGGCCTGGTCCAACGTGGAAAGCACCTATCAGAGACGGAACGACCTCATCGGCAACCTGGTGAAGACCGTACAGGGGGCTGCCGATTTCGAGAGAGGGACGCTCACCGATGTGATCGAGGCAAGAGCCAAGGCTACTTCGACCAACATTGATGTGAACGATCTGACCCCGGAAAAAATGGCTGCTTTCCAGGAAGCACAGACCGGCCTGTCCTCTGCCCTGTCTAGGCTGCTGGTCACCGTGGAGCGATACCCAGACCTGAAGGCCAACCAGAACTTCCTGGACCTGCAATCCCAATTGGAGGGCACGGAGAACCGGATCAATGTGGCCAGGGACCGGTACAACGAGGCCGTGAATATATACGACATCCATACCACCAAATTCCCCAACAAGATCCTCGCAGGGTGGTTCGGATTTGAGGAAATGGCCCGTTACCAGGCCAGTCCGGGCTCAGAAAATGCCCCTGATGTAAACTTCGAATTCGATTAGACCCATGCCCGAATCTAAGGTAGAAGCATTTTTAACGCAAGAGGAAGAACAGGAGATCGTCGATGCCATCCGACAGGCGGAGAAGAATACTTCCGGGGAAATCCGGGTGCATATTGAACACCATACCGATGCGGACCATTACGAGCGCGCACAGGAAGTCTTCCACGAACTCGAGATGGACAAGACCCGGGATGCGAACGGAGTCCTTATCTATATTGCAGTGCTAGACAGGACCTTTGTCATTTACGGGGACCGGGGCATAAACGAGGTGGTTCCAAAAACCTTCTGGAACGATACCAAAGAGGTGATACAGACCTATTTTAAACAGGGTCAATTCAAACAGGGGATCGTAGAAGGCATCCTCAAGGCCGGGGAGGAATTAAAAGGACACTTTCCCATAAAAAGTGACGACACAAATGAATTGAGCAATGAGGTATCTAAAGGCTAGTATCCTTCTCCTATTCCTGTGTGTCTTTTCACAGGTTTCCGCTCAGTTCACCATCCCGGAGAAACCCGAGCTGCAGACCAGCGTGTACGACTATGTCTCCCTCCTGTCCCAGAGTGACCGAAAGGCCCTGGAAGAAAAGCTTATTCGCTACTCAGATACTACTTCCACTCAGATCGTCGTAGTGATCTTCGCCTCCACCGAAGGGGAGGATATCAATTACCTCGGGGCCCAATGGGGTCATAAATGGGGGATAGGGCAGGAAAAAGAGGACAATGGGGTTCTGGTCCTTGTGGCCAATGACGATCGGAGGATAGCCATCAGTACGGGCTATGGAGTAGAAGGCCGGCTCACAGATGCCATGTGCAGCAGGATCATCGACCTGATTATTGTTCCTGAATTCCGAAATGGCGATTATGCGAGCGGACTCAACAAAGGAGCCGATGCCATCTTCCAGGTCCTCAGTGGGGAATTTCAGAAGGCCATTGAAGAAAACACCAACCCGGTAGCCAAAGGGGCAAAGGCCTTCTTTGTCCTTATTTTTATCCTTTTTGTGATCTTGATCTTCGTCTTGATCATCATCTATGTCAACCGCAAAAACAAAGGGGGCGGAAAAGGAGGCGGGCGCCACAAGGGACTCGACATCTGGGACGTGATCATCCTGAGCAATATGGGCCGGGGCAGCTACAAAGGCCGGGGCGGAAGTTTCGGGGGAGGCGGCTTTGGCGGCGGAGGATTCAGCGGTGGTTTCGGTGGTGGCGGCTTCGGCGGCGGTGGCGCTTCCGGGGGCTGGTAAAGACGCAATCCTATCAGCAACCGCTCTCTATAAAAAGTGATCCATGGCATTGAGATACCTCATTATCGGATTTGTTTGGCTCACCTTCCTGGGCTGCCTGGAGGAAAAAGATATCGATTGTTCCCTGGTACTTTGTGCAGCCGGAGATTCCATCAATCTCGAGCTGATCTCTGAGGGTCAGAATGTAATCGCCAATGGCACCTATACCCTCGAAAATATTGAAGTGACCGGGGCGACGACAGAACAATTACAGATAAAAGTTTTTCCTAATACACACGGAGCCACCATCGGATACCTGGAAATCTCCAGTTTCGACTGGAGGGCAGGCACCTACATGTACACTGTATTTCTCGGGAACGATTTTGAGATCGATCTTTCAGTGACCTTTAAGGCGACCGATTATCCCTGCTGTGGCGACCGTCTGGAAATCAGGGAACTGTCCTCCCGCAATGCCCTTGTAGAATACCGGGAAAATTCCGGCTTCTTTACTGTCATCCTGAACTAGGATCTATTTCTTCCGCATAAAGATGGTCACGGGCACCCCGTGGAAATCGAAATGTTCCCTTAGCTTGTTCTCTAAAAATCGCTTATAGGGTTCACGCACGTACTGAGGCAGGTTGCAAAAAAAGGCAAACTGAGGATAAGGCGTGGGTAACTGGGTGATATATTTGATCTTCACGTACTTGCCCTTATAGGCCGGGGGTGGAGTCTGTTCTATGATAGGCAGTAAAACATCATTCAATTTGCGCGTCGGGATACGCTTGCTGCGGTTCTTATAGACTTCCACAGCAGTTTCAATGGCCTTGTAGATCCGCTGTTTGGTGAGGGCTGAAATAAATACGATCGGAACGTCCGTAAAGGGTTCAATTGTCTGTTTAATGGCCTTGGTGTACTGCTTTACCGATTGGGTGTCCTTCTCCACCAGGTCCCATTTGTTGACCAGGATCACGATGCCTTTGTTGTTGCGCTGGGCCAGCCAAAAGATGTTCTCCACCTGCCCGTCAAAACCCCGGGTGGCGTCGAGTAAAAGGATGCAGACATCGCAGTGTTCGATCGCCCTGATAGACCTCATCACGGAGTAGAATTCCAGGTCTTCCCTCACCTTGGATTTCTTCCGGATCCCTGCCGTATCCACCAGGTTGAACTCGAATCCAAAACGATTGTACCTCGTGTCTATACTGTCTCGGGTGGTACCGGCGATATCGGTAACGATGTAGCGTTCTTCTCCGATCAGGGCATTGATAAAGGAGGATTTCCCCGCATTGGGACGGCCCACTACGGCAAACCGCGGCAGCTCGCTTTTTTCTTCTGTTTTCTCAGGGAGTACTTTTACAAGCTCGTCGAGCAACTCCCCGCTCCCGCTTCCGTTGATACTGGAGATGGGGTAGTACTCCCCAAGCCCCAGGGAATAGAATTCCACCGCATCCTGCAGCCGTTGTGTATTGTCTACCTTGTTCACGGCCAGGAATACGGGTTTTTCCACTTTCCTGAGCAATTTGGCCACGTCCTCGTCCATGCCGGTGATCCCGGTCTCCACGTCTACCATGAAGATCACTGCATCGGCCTCCCCGATGGCGAGTTCTACCTGTTTGTCGATCTCCTTCTCAAACACGTCATCACTGCCCAGGACATAGCCCCCCGTATCGATCACGGTGAACTCCCTCCCGTTCCAGTCGCTCTTCCCGTAATGCCGGTCGCGGGTCACCCCACTGACAGCATCGACGATGGCTTCCCTCCTTTGGATCAGGCGGTTAAAGAAGGTGGATTTTCCCACATTGGGCCGGCCTACAATGGCCACAATTGCACTCATAGCTCAAAACTTGGGGCAAAGGTAGTATTAATCGACCAACATTCAAGAGGATAAAATTGGAGACGAACAATAACGAGGCAGTTGGAATTTAGACCAAAAATGGTATCTTCTCCATGATAAAGACAGACGTGAAGCCACTGCCCAATGAGATCGTGTTGCGCCCCAGGTTCAATCTGGAGCGAGGAGAAGCCAAGGAGGTCCTTTTGGAGGCATTTGAAAGGCATGAAGGAGCCCCTTATCACATCAGGCGGATGGACGATCATGTCTTTATCAAGTTCAAAACGGAGGACGCCCATTTCTGGTCTCCCCAGCTCCACCTGGAGATCGTGGAAGAAGAGGACGGGGGGAGCAGGATATACGGGCTTTTCGGACCCAACCCTACCCTTTGGACCTTCTTTATGTTCCTGCATTTCGGGGTAGCTACCCTCTTTATCATTTTCGGAATCTGGGCCTACAGCAGTGCCGTTCTCAACAAGCCCTACGGATGGTTGCTGGGGGCCATGGGAGGCATGGTGGCCCTCTGGTTTATCTTCTATGCAATGGGAAGGGCAGGGAAGAAAAAGGGGAAACCCCAGATGAAGGAACTCCACAATTTCCTGATGGGTGTTTTGAAGGATAAGGCTATGGCTCAGGACTGATAACCAAACCGGCGGAGTTGTCTACTGTCACTGCGCCAGTCCTTGTTCACCTTTACATAGAGTTCGATGTGCACCTGCTTGTCAAAGAATTTTTCCAGGTCCTTGCGTGCCTCTACCCCCACTCTTTTCAGGGCGCTGCCCTTATGGCCGATGAGGATCCCCTTCTGGGAATTCCGTTCCACCATGATCACTGAACGGATACGGATGATGTCTTCTTCCTCAAGGAACTCTTCAGTCTCTATCTCCACGGCATAGGGGATCTCCTTTTTGTAGTGCTTCAGGATCTTTTCCCGTATGGTCTCGTTTACGAAGAAACGCTCCGGCCGGTCGGTAAGCTGATCCTTGGGGAAGTAAGGCGGACTTTCAGGCAGCAATTCCAGGATGCGCTCAAATACATTCTTTACGTTAAAGTTGCTCAGGGCCGAAATAGGATGCAGTTCTGCCTTGGGCAGTTGTTCCTGCCAGTACTGCACCTGCTCCTCCAGCAGGGCCTGGTCTGCCGTATCGATCTTGTTCAACAGCAGGAGAACCGGGATCTCGCTGTTTTTTATCTTTTCAAAAAAGGCCTCGTCCTTCAGCGCCTTTTCCCCTATCTCAACCATATAGAGAAGAACGTCCGCATCCTCAAAGGCCGATTTCACAAAGTCCATCATGGCGCTCTGCAGTTCATAGGCAGGTTTGATGATGCCCGGAGTATCCGAGAGGATCACCTGGAAGTTTTCCCCGTTCACGATCCCGAGGATGCGGTGTCTTGTGGTCTGGGCCTTGGAGGTGATGATGGAGAGCTTTTCCCCTACAAAGGCGTTCATCAGGGTAGATTTCCCCACGTTGGGGTTGCCTATGATATTGACGAATCCGGCTTTATGTTTTTCGTTCGGCATGTTGGGCGAAATATTTTTTAGCGGCTGCATTCACTTTGGGGGCAAGGTACAACACAGCGATCATATTAGGGATGACCATGAGGGCATAGGACAGGTCGATCAGGTTCTTGACCAGTTCCAGGGAGGCCACGGCCGCAAAGACGATCATGACCACGAAATACAGGTTGTACCACTTTCCGATGCGCGCATTGGAAAGGAAGGACAAACTCTTCACCCCGTAGTACGAATAGGTAAAGAGGGTGGAGAGGGCAAAGGCCGTGACGATCAGCATCAGCAATTCATCTCCATATCCAAAAAGTGTACGCCTGAAGGCGGTCAGGGTCATAACGATCCCGCTACCGTCTTCCAGGTATGCCCCGCTCAGGATGATGACCACGGCGGTAAAGGTACAGACCATGATGGTGTCAATAAAGGGACCCAGCATGGCCACCAGCCCTTCCTTCACAGGTTCGTCATTCTTGGACTGGCCATGGTACATGGGCGCGCTTCCAAGCCCCGCCTCATTCGAGAACATAGCTCGGCGTATCCCGATGATGACCAGGCCCCAGAATCCCCCCGTCACCACGGTCTTGAAATTCCATGCCTCGGTCAGGATCATTTTGAGAGAGGGCCATATGAGTTCTGTGTTCATGGCCATGACCACAATGACAGAAACCAGATAGACCAGAACCATAAAGGGAACGATGGCCGAAGCCACCTTGGCGATCTTGGTAAGCCCGCCGAAGATCACGAAGGAAGTGATCACGGCCAGGACAATACCAATGCCCAGTTTCCAGTTGAATTCGCTGGTGGCGTATACGGTCTCTACCGGGTCTACTACGCTCATAAAGGTCTCGGTGAACTGGTTGGCCGTAAATACCCCCAGGAAACCGAACAGGCCACAGATACAGAAAAAGGTGGCCAGGGGTTTGGCCCTGGGGCCCATCCCCTGTGTGATGTAGAACATGGGACCGCCCTGTAGTTTCCCGTCAGAATCGGTGCCCCGGTACATGATGGCCAGGCTACAGGAATAGAATTTGATGCACATCCCGATCAGTGCAGTAATCCAGATCCAGAAGACCACACCCGGCCCACCGTCATGGATCGCAATGGCCACCCCGGAGATGTTGCCGAGGCCTACCGTGGCAGCTACGGCGGCACTTAGGGCCTGGAAGGAACTCACGTCACCCTGCGCATTCTTGTCGTCGTATTTCCCTGAGGTGATGGCGATGGCATGACCAAAGAATCGGTAGGGTAAAAAGCGGGAATAGAAGACCAGGAAAAGCCCCCCACCGATCAGCAGGATGAACATGGGCCATTCGGTATAGGGGATCAGGGCGGAAAGAAAATCGTTGATCGCTTCCATAGGAGTTCTTCGCGTCCGAAGGTAGTTATTTTTGAAGGTTTGGCCATCCCCGGGTCTCCAAATAATTCTCCCGGTAAATCTTGATATTCGGAAAAAACCGTTGTATATTTGCCGTCCACATCGCGGGGTAGAGCAGTAGGTAGCTCGTCGGGCTCATAACCCGAAGGTCGCTGGTTCGAGTCCAGTCCCCGCTACAAAGAAAGCCGGTCGCTAAAAGCGATCGGTTTTTTATTTGTGGAAAAGCCAAGCTTGCTTGAGCTTTGGAATAAATGAAAAAGCGGCCAGTGCGCAAGCACTGAGACCGGCTTTCTCTGTAAAGCCACCCCCCAGGCCGCTTCCGAACGAAGTGAGGAAGCAATCCAGACCCTCGAAAAAATCCATCCCGATAGTTATCGGGACCAAATTCCAATTCAGGTTAACTTTTATTGCAAAGGAAAAACCAGCGCCATGCGCAGCATGGCGGATGGCTTTCTCTGTAAAGCCACCCCCCAGGCCGCTTCCGAATAAAGTGAGGAAGCAATCCAGTCCCCGGACAAATTCGTAATTGCAAAACCCTCTTCCCCTTCTCTTCCGGGAGTTATTCTCTTATAAATTCGTATCCTGCGCGTGAATTCTTCCTGTATATGCTATATTTAAAACAGTCATTGGCAAGGAGCACCATGAAACCAACACCCATCCTTGAAACCGAACGCCTGATCCTGAGGGAACTTTGTCACGAAGATACAGAGGACATGATGCGACTCCATTCCCATCCTGTGGTGCAGCGATATACAGGGGAAGGGGTTATCACCACCCCGGAAGGGATCATCAATAAGATAGCCGAGAAACAAGCCGATTACCGCAAGTACGGCTACGGCCGTTGGGCAACCATCTTAAAAGAAGGAGATGGATTCGTAGGATGGGCCGGTTTGGCGTATCTCCCGGAATTTGATGAAATCGATGTCGGCTACCGCTTCCTGCCCGAATTCTGGGGAAGAGGCCTGGCCACGGAGGCTACGCGGGGCATTTTGTCCTATGCTTTTAATGAGCTCAAATTAAAACGCATTGTAGCCATCGCGATGAAAGAGAACAAGGCCTCCATACGGGTGATGGAAAAGGCAGGGATGCAATTTGAGAAGTATGCACCGTATTTTCCGGAAGGGGAGGATCTGGCGTGGTACGTTATGAAAAATGAGATATTAGGAATATAACACGCTCAGATTCTTCAGAGCCACGATCCATGAATCACAGAAAAATTAAGTATCATTGAAAAAAAAATAACAGCTATGGCACATGTGATCTCTACTTCTTTATACTTGACGTATTCCGGGCTCCGTTATTTATTGTTGATCCCGCTGGCTGTTTTCCTTTCCTGCAGTGGCGACTCAGAGGCAGAGCAGCCCGACCTGCCGACTAACTTATCAGTTACCATCACAATCACAGGGGCCACAACATCCAATCCAACAGGTGACGGTTCTGGTGAGGTCGTCATCGTTGCCATGGCCGATAATGCCGTTCGTTATGGCTTCCGCATCGGCAACGGGGAATTACAGCAAAACAGCACAGGTACGCTTACCTATACAGCCCCTCAGGAGGGAACCAACTCTTATTCCCTGGAGGTATTTGCCTATTCAGGCAGCGGGGAGTCCATCAGCAAGTCGGAGAGTTTCCAGGTATTTAAGGAAGAATTAGCCCCCTACAGTACGCTGGTATTTGCCGACGAATTCGAGTATGACGGGACTCCGGATCCGGACAAATGGCACCACCAGGTTATACCGATTATCAATGGTACTGACTGGGCCAATGGGGAAGTGCAGCATTACACCGCCCGGATAGAAAACTCCTACGTGAGTTCCGGGACCCTGAAAATAAAAGCCATTAAGGAAAATTACACCTATAACAATGTCACCAAATCCTATACTTCGGCTCGACTTAATTCGAAATTCGCCTTTAAATACGGCCGTGTAGAAGTCAGGGCTAAACTGCCTGCAGAAGCGGGGACCTGGCCCGCCATCTGGACACTGGGAGCGAATATTGATGAGGTGGGCAATTATTTTGACAACCAGTACGGAAGTGTGGGATGGCCTGCCTGTGGAGAAATCGACATCATGGAACAACGCGGCTGGGATAAAACCACCACGATAGGGTATTTCCACTGGGGTGACACCTTCACCGGAGAATACAAAAACGAGGGTGGTGATTTAGCCGTCCCTAATACTGCTGAAGAATATCATGTTTATACCGTTGAATGGGATGAAACTTCCATGCACGTAATGGTAGACGAAGTCACGGTTTATGAATTATCCAATACAGCAGACAAACCCTTTGACAACGAGCATTACATCTTGCTGAACATTGCCATGGGTGGCAATCTGGGCGGAAATATACCCGGCGATTTTACCGAAAGTATCATGGAAATTGACTATGTAAGGGTATATCAGTAGGCCCCGATATCCCCCGCAATAAAACTTCCTCACCCGGTTATTTACCCTTGCCTTAATTTTTCGTATCTTAAGGGGATATAAACCACTTAAATAACCAATCCATGAGAACACAATTCATTACCCTTGCGGTACTGGGGCTATTCGTCCTGTCTGCCTGCAAGCAAGCTGCTCCTTCTGAGGAGACCACGCAAACGGAGGCCCCGGATTATGCGGCCTTTGATGCCAAAGTAGCCATCATCACTGCCTTTTACAAGGCCCACGAAGCCGAAAATCTGGAAACCCTTACTAACCTCCTGGCTGATACGCTGCAATGGAGCCCTCCCCAGTACAACGGCAACCAATGGTTAGGTAAAGACGACCTGCTGGCCGCCTTGAAGAACTACCATGAAAATTTTGACGATATCCGGTTTACTCCAGGGGTATCTACCCCAGATGCAACGGAAGGAGGCTACTGGTCAGGTTCTGTATTCCCCGAAGCAACGGCTACCACAACATCTAACAATATCAGGGTATATGGTACCTGGAATGCTACTCACACGCCAACCGGCAAGCCTGTAGGTGTCAAATTCTACTCCATCATATCGGTCAACGATGAAGGTAAGATCGCCGCGGCCTCCGACTACTTTGACGTTCATGGCCTGGCTGTACAGGTGGCCGAGGAATAAAATCCTGTTTAAGACTAAAAATGGCCCCGGTTGGGGCCATTTTCTATTTATCCTAATTGAAATATGGGTTCCTGCTAATGCGTTTTTTTTTACTTTCACCCTTAAACCGATCACCTAATACATATGATCAAAATTTTCAGACGCATACGTTATAATCTCATCGAGAAAAATAAGGCCGGACAATACCTAAAATACGCCATTGGTGAGATCATCCTGGTGGTCATTGGCATTCTGATCGCCCTGAGTATTAACAACTACAACGAGGACCGTATCCTCAGGAAGAAAGAACAGATCTACCTCAAGAGCCTGCAAGCAGAGTTTTTGGTGAGCCAGAAAAAACTGGAAACTCTCATGGAGGTGAACAGGAATAGTTACGAGGCTGCAAAAAAGATCCTTTCCGTGGTTGATAAAAATCCTTCCTCCGATCTGGAAGAAACGCTATCCCAACTGGGCTATAATTCCTTCGCTTTTGAGATCGCCTACTACCCGAACAACGCCGTATTGAATGAGATGATCAGTTCTGGGAGCCTTCGGGATATTACTAACGACGACTTGAGGATTCACCTCGCTTCGTGGAGCTCGTTCCTGG
>NZ_JBFGBM010000086.1:0-10473 GCF_041567615.1 Muriicola sp. | reverse complement strand
ATCTTGAAGGGAAAGGAAAAGAACAGAATGATCCCGGCCGTTACGTTGCTTAAAATAGACCATTGGGCAAAAAGCGCTACACCTATCACAGCGAAAATGGAGGACAGGATCAACCCGAGTTCCCTGATATTTACCCCCCAGATCAGGACCAGTGCCACTATAGCGAGTGCGGTAAACCCAAAGGAAATATATTTGCTGACGAGCCTGGTTCTCGCCTCATTCAGGTCGCTGATACTTCCCACTTTCCTGACCGCCTTGTGGGTAAGGAACCTGAGAATGACCAATACGGTAAGGATGATTGCGGAGCTCAGCAATTCATTGCTATATCCAAGGATAAAATCTTCCATGTAAATTTAAATTCCCAATATATCCCGCAAAGATACATCCTCATTTCCATTTTGTTGCCAATACGGGGTTTTTAAGGAATTAATTTTCCTGGCTTTCGTGGTAAGTACCTGTGCCGAGGGACCAAAACCACTGGGATAAGTCTCTTCCCAGCTTTCAATGGTGTACGGAAAGACATCTGTGAATCGGATCCTGAGTTCGCGTTCCAGTTCAGGATAGGAAAGATTATAGGTATAGAATCCTTGTTTTTGTTCGAGCTCACCCACTGCCCGGTAGGCCCGAATGGGATTGTGCATCAACCTGAGGTATTCCAAGGAGGGGACCATGGAAATCTCACCTGTGGGAAGACTTTCCGGCCGGATTCTGATCTGGGTCCAGATTTCATTTTCTAGAGGTGCTTTATCCAGTTGCAGTTCCTGGTCTCCCTCTGATTCGAAATAGGAGAAGGACCTGACCTCAAACTGTTCCCTGTTGTTCAATTGGGTGAAAACCTGTCCGCACCATTCCTGAATCGATGAGGATACCTTAATGGCATGCTGGTTGTCAGCCACTGGGTAGAAGGTGCTGCTCATTACAGAGTAGGGGTATATCCCGGTCAGAAAATTCTTGGTGGCATTCAGTTTCAGGACAGAGACGTTTGATGGAGAACTCAGGTCGGCTTTCACTTGTTTCTCCGGATTAAAGGGTTCTGTCACAAAGATGAGTACCGCTTTACCCGGGTGTAATTGTCCGTATCGGGCCTGTTCCAGCTCGTAGGAGGTGATCTCGGCCTCTCCCGCGTACCAGTAATTCTTAAAGAATGGCGTCAGCGGTTTGGGATCTGCCTTTTGAGATGTTTCCTGCGTTTCCTCAGCTGCAACTTTCTTTTCTACTTTCCGGCAGGAGGATAATCCCAGAAATGTAAAAAGTATTAGAATGGATATTCTGGAAAATAGGGGTGTCATGGACAATATTTTTGCGAAGGTACCCAACACATTTTACCTCGCCATGGCCATTAACGTTTTGTAAACGTCGTTGAAATACTCAATTTCAACTACTTGCTTATAAGAAACCCCTAGTGAAAATTAAGATTAGCTATTATAAAAAAGTGATCAATCGATGTTATTTCGATCCATAATCACTCAAGAATTTATTCATATTATCCTGAAAATGTGATTGTTTAGCCAATAAATTATGAGGAAGGGGTTGTTTAATCTAGGTTTGAGTATTCATTTTAAATCACCAATCATGACCAAAAGAAACATCTTAATTATCCTTATTGCTTTTGTATTCACTTCCTGCGATCTACTTGAAGAAGATGCCACGTCAGCAGAATGGCCGAGTTCAATCAACGGATGTAACATAAATATTTATATAGACAATGCTAACGGAGATAGTGTCGAGGGAATAATTCGATATACATTTAGTGCTCCTAATCAAGAAGTAAGGGGAACTAATCCTGAAACCGGCCAAACTTTTACAGCAGACAGTTATACATATTCAACCTCTGGTTCTACGGCTATTATAAATCTTTCCTATAGCAATGGTCAGGCTTATGAGAATTATGTCCTTGAATTAAAATCAGATAATGGAGGCGATTACAACATGAGTTCTGCTACTCCTACCGCCTCAGGGAGTTCCAATGGAACGTTCGATTTTACTTGCTTTTAGAGATTGATATCCATTTACTGCTCCTTCTATGTAAGGTCTCTAAGGGTTTGGTAGAATTCAAAAGTAGGTAGGCCTACTACATTGGTATAAGAGCCGCGGATTTCTTCTATCCCGACCATCCCCAGCCATTCCTGTATGCCATAGGCACCGGCCTTGTCTAGCGGACTGAAGTGTTCCGCGTAATATCGGATCTCATCCGCTTCCAGATCCCTGAATCGCACCTCGGTCGTACAATGCACGACACGCTGTTCATCAAGGGTGGTGAAACAGACCGAGGTGATCACTTTGTGCCATTGACCGGAAAGCGTTGTGAGCATTTTGCACGTATCTTCCAGATCTGCTGGTTTGGCCAGGGAGGTTTCTCGGTACCAGACCACTGTGTCTGCCGTAATCAGGATATCCCCGGGTTTGAGGTTTTCCCGTAGGGACTCCGCCTTCAAAACAGCCAGGTAGTCCGAGATCTCAGCCCCTTTTAGATGAGAAGGATATCGCTCGTCTACCTCGTTTCTGACGACTTCAAAAGGAATCCCCATCAATTTCAGGAATTCCTGTCTCCTAGGGGAACCCGAGGCCAGGAGTATCCTGTGATCTCTTAATCTGTTGCTGAGCGGATTCTCAATCATTAGCAGCACTGAAGTTCTGGAACCAATCCCCCCTGACTTTCAGGACCTGCTCGATCACGTCCCTCACACAGCCTTCCCCTCCGCTTCTGTGAGAGATATAGCGGCAGATCGACTTGACCTCTGGTACAGCATTCAGAGGTGCGCAGGGCAAACCTGCCATCTGCATGGCCGGGATGTCCGGAATGTCGTCACCCATGTACAACACCTGTTCCGGGGAAAGGGAATGCCGTTTCAGGTATTCTGAGAAGATCTTTTTTTTGTCATGTGCCCCGAGGAAGACATCCTTTACCCCGAGACCCTGAAGTCTTTTGCTCACCCCCTCATTGGTACCTCCGGTAATGATGCAAATATGGTAACCTTTCTGAATGGCGGTCTTGATGGAATACCCGTCCTGAACATTCATCTTCCGCAGCAGTTCCCCATCGGAGGTGACCAATACAAGTCCGTCTGTCAGCACCCCGTCGACGTCAAAGACGAAGGTGGTGATGTGTTTGAGCTGGGTCTTATAACTCTCTTCCATAGGTTTTTTGGATTGATTCGCTTAATAGTTCATAGATCGCCTTAAGTCGTGGTGACTTAAGCATCCCCAAATGCTCCTCCAGGGTCCTTTGATCACCCCTGCGTGCCGGCCCTGTCTGGGCTTCAAAGGGGGTTTGATTCATCACTTTCGTACAACTTTCCCTTATCAGAGGCCTGATCAGGTCGAAATCCACCCCATGCTCCTCGCAGACCTCAGAAGAGAGATAAAAGAGGTGGTTGCTGAAATTATTGGCAAAAACCGCCGAGAGATGCAGGAATTTCCGCTGTTCGGAATTGATACGCTCTACCCGGTCAGAGATTAAAAGCGCCAGTTTTTCAAGGAGGAGGTAGTCTTCCTCACGAGTAGCCTCCACACAAAATGGGATGTCTCTTATCTTCTCCGGCAGGATACCGCTCAGGGTCTGTAAAGGATAGAATACCCCCCGTCTCATTTCTCCGGGGAGCACGTCCATGGAAATACTTCCAGCGGTATGCACCAGCAATCCTTTTTCAATGGGCAGATTATGGGAGATCTCTGCGATCGCTTGATCACTGACAGCCAGAACGTATACATCGGCTGAAGCTATCTCCTTAAAATCACTGCTCACTTCTGTGTGGTCCCTGAAGTAATCCAGCGCCTGTTCATTCCTTCCCAGGACCTGCATGATAGAAACATCGGGATGATCAACAAGGACATCAAAGAGAAACCTGGAAATGTTTCCCGTCCCTATGAGGATAAGTTTGAGCATGCCCAAAAGTACAATTTTTTAAGAGGGTGTTGCTTTCAAAATAATTAACATTAATGTTTAACTTTTTCTGGGGCAATCGGACCCCCTAAACGCCAAAAAGGCTGTATTTTTGCGGCTAAATATTCGATAAATCGATATGATTTTATGTTAGAGACCCTGAAGAAGATCCTGTTCTCGACCCGACTCATGGCTGTTCTTTTCCTGGTATTTGCCCTGGCCATGGCCATTGGCACTTTCGTCGAAAGCCTGTACAGCACTGAAACTGCAAAGATTTACATCTACAATGCGCGGTGGTTCGAGATCATTATGGTCTTTTTCGTGATCAACTTTATCGGAAACATGTTCCGGTATCGCCTCCTGCAGTGGAAGAAATGGCCGGTCCTTGTGTTACACCTGTCGTGGATCCTCATCATCATAGGAGCCGGGGTAACACGCTATATCGGATTCGAAGGCATGATGCCGATACGAGAAGGGAATACCGAAAGAGTTTTTTATTCGGATAAGACCTACCTCACCGTGCTGGTAGACGGTGAGATGGAAGGGGAGCTGAGGAGGAAACCCTTGCAGGACGACCTGATCGTGACGCCCGAGGGTATGCAATCCACCTTGCCGTGGAAGGAAGATTTCAACGGGCAGGAATTTGAGATTGCCTATGCCGGATTTATCAAAGGAGCTAAAAAAAGCCTGGTGCCGGACGAAAATGGGACGAACTACCTGAAGATCGTTGAATCAGGAGATGGAAACCGACACGAACACTATCTGGAGGAAGGAAAGGTTACCAGTGTACATAACGTCCTTTTCTCGCTCAATGAGCAGACCGAAGGGGCAGTCAATATTTTCTGGGATGGAAAAGATTACCAGATCAAATCCCCTTTTGAAGCAAGTTTTATGCGCATGGCAGATCAATTCGAGGGAAACCTTGAAAAAGACAGCCTTCAAACCCTCCAGTTGCGATCCCTCTACTCCATGGGTACCATGCAGTTCGTTTTCCCGGAACCGGTGATCAAAGGGTCCTACGGGGTAGTGCAGGTCCCTGAAGAAGAACAGGATAATAATACCCAGGATGCTCTGATCCTCGATATCACGACCAATGGCGAAACCGTCAGGAAAGAAGTGCTAGGAGGCAAGGGCATCAGCAGTTTTATGGACAAATTCTCCCTGGGAGGCCTCGATTTCACCCTGGGCTATGGATCCAAGGTCTATGAATTGCCCTTCAGTATTAAACTCAACGACTTTATCGCTGAAAAATACCCGGGTACCGAAAAGGCCTATGCTTCCTTTATGAGTAAGATCACTGTGGAAGATGAGCGCCCTTTCGACTATGACATCTATATGAACCATGTCCTTGACCACAAGGGATACAGATTCTTCCAGGCGAGTTTTGACCCGGATGAAAAGGGAACCGTACTCTCCGTAAACCACGACCGTCCCGGGACCCTGATAACATATACGGGGTATTTCCTATTGTACTTAGGGCTGTTGGGAATCATGTTCTTCGGCAAAACCAGGTTCAAAGATCTCGCGAGATCCCTGGATAAATTAAAGAAGAAAAAAGCCGCCCTGACCGCGGTATTGGCTGTAGCTCTATTGTTGCCCCTGAATGCCCAGCAGGCCCCCCAGGCTCCAGGGCATATTCATTCTTCCGGTCCTAGTGAGGCCGACCTGGATTCCTTGCTTCGTGCCACAACCATCCCAGATGAGCACGCTGCCAAGTTCGGAAAGATCATCATACAGGATGAAGGGGGGAGGATGAAGCCCATCAACACCTTTGCTTCAGAGTTGCTCAGGAAGCTGAGTCTCAAGGATTCCTACAAAGATCTCAATGCAGACCAGGTCTTTATCTCCATGATGCTCAATCCGGCCCTATGGTACAATACGGATTTCATCGCCCTCGATAAAAAGGCCCAGAATGACAGCATTCGCAAGATCATAGGCGTGCCGGAAGGCCAGAAATATATCAAGGCGACCGACTTTTTCGATGCACAGGGAAGGAACAAATTGGGCCCCTACCTGCAGGAGGCCTTTGCTACCAATACCCCCAATAAGTTTCAACAAGATTTCAAAGACGCATATTTTCGTCTGAGTTTGCTGGACAGAACGCTGAGTGGGGAGATCCTCAAGATTTTTCCCCTCCTCAATGACGAAAACAACAAGTGGATCTCTGCTACAGAATTCCGCAGCGGCCAGTTCCAGGTAAGCGATACGCTTTACGCAAACTTTATCCACAATGTGGTCCCTTATTATCTGATGTCGCTCAGGGAAGCCAAAGTCTCCGGGGATTACACCGAAGCCGACAAGATCGTAAAGGCTTTTGCACAAAATCAGAAGAACCACGGAGCTGAGGTCCTGCCCTCTCAGAACAGGATAGAGGCGGAGACCATATACAACAAGCTGGACATCTTTAACAGGCTGTACAAGTACTACGCCCTGGTGGGTATTCTGATGTTCCTGGTTCTCGTGCTCAGGATCTTTAAGGACAGGGAGATTTGGAAGATCGCGACCTATTTCTTCAAGGGGGTAATCTACCTCTTCTTCATCTGGCATACGGCAGGCCTCATCATGAGGTGGTATATCTCCGGCCACGCTCCCTGGAGTGATGCATATGAAAGTATCCTCTATGTTTCCTGGGCTACCCTGGCCATGGGGATCTCCCTGGGAAGGAAGAGCGACATGACCATAGCCGCGTCTACTTTCGTCACCTCCATGCTCCTCTGGATAGCCCATCAAAGCTGGGTAGATCCGGCTATTGCGAATCTGGTCCCGGTACTCGACAGTTACTGGCTAATGATCCATGTGGCGGTGATCGTGGGGAGCTACGGTCCACTCACCGTAGGGATGATCCTGGGTGTGGTCTCTCTCCTGCTCATCATCCTGACCAACAAAAAGAACAAGGCCAAGATGGACCTCAACCTCAAAGAGCTCACAATTATCAATGAGCTCGCCCTGACCGTGGGTGTCATCATGCTAACCATCGGTAACTTCCTGGGCGGTCAATGGGCCAATGAGAGCTGGGGGCGTTACTGGGGTTGGGACCCCAAAGAGACATGGGCACTGATCTCTATTTTTATTTATGCCTTTGTGATCCATATGAGGCTGGTACCCGGGCTCAGGGGCAAGTGGACATTCAACTTCATGAGTATTATCGCCTTTTCGAGCATCATGATGACCTATTTCGGGGTGAATTTTTACCTGGTCGGTCTCCATAGTTATGCAAGCGGGGCCCAGGTCATCACACCCTCCTTTATTTGGTATACCCTGTTGGGGGTTGCTTTATTGGGGGCCTTGAGCTACTGGAGGTACAGAGTAAATTTCACAGATTAAAGAACCATAGACCTTTCTTAACCCTTTTTTTTGCAACTTTATAGTTTGCAATCCCAAAATTCCGGCTTCTGGTCCCGGGAATCATCCGGTTTTGCGAATCAACCAAACAATCACGATCGCGTAATGGATCCGAAATCCACATCCGGCCATCCCATCTCGGACTTTTTCAAAATCTTCATGGATGCGGTAAGGGGTAAGCAGACGGAGTTTACCAGCGGTAGTATCCGCCGGGCCATCTTTATGCTCTCGGTTCCCATGATCCTGGAGATGATGATGGAATCCATCTTTGCCATCGTCGATATCGCTTACGTCTCCCGTGTAAGTGTAAATGCGGTAGCGACCATTGGCCTGACTGAGTCCGTGATCACTGTAGTGTACGCACTCGCCATCGGGTTGAGTATGGCGGCAACGGCTGTCGTGGCCCGCAGGATAGGGGAGAAGGATGAAAAAGGGGCAGCCCGGGCGGCCGTACAGGCTATTTTTCTCGGTATCCTGATCTCCGTGATCATAGGCGTGATAGGACTCATCTTTTCCAGGGAAATACTATCCCTGATGGGAGGATCTTCTGACCTTATTGCTGAAGGCCATGGATATACAAAATTCCTGATAGGGGGAAATATCACTATTGTTCTTCTGTTCCTGATCAATGCCGTGTTCCGCGGGGCGGGTGACGCCTCCGTTGCCATGCAGACATTGATCCTTTCCAACGGGTTGAACATTATCCTCGATCCCATCTTTATTTTTGGGTTGGGACCCATTCCGGAATTCGGGGTCACGGGTGCGGCTATCGCAACCAATATAGGCCGGGGGAGTGCAGTGCTGTTCCAACTTTATATACTTTTTAAGGGAGGGAGCAGGATCCGGCTGGCCCTGTCTGACCTGGTTCTCAGGGTTAAGATTATGCTTAACCTGATCAAGGTATCCCTGGGGGGGATCGCCCAATTTTTGATCGGTACTTCGAGCTGGATATTCCTCATGCGATTGATGTCTGAATTCGGGAGTGAAGCACTGGCTGGATATACGATCGCGATACGGGTCATGATGTTCACCTTTATGCCTGCGTGGGGGATGAGCAATGCTGCCGCAACCCTGGTTGGTCAGAATCTCGGAGCGGAAAAGCCTGACAGGGCAGAGAAATCAGTCTGGATCACGGGTAAGTACAACGCCATCTTTATGTTCCTGATCTCCCTGGTATACCTGTTCCTGGCCAGACCTATCATCGCCCTGTTCTCTGATGTGGGTCCCGTGATAGAGAACGGTGCCCTTTGCCTGCAGGTCGTGGCCACCGGATATTTTTTCTATGCCTATGGCATGGTAGTTACCCAGGCATTCAATGGGGCGGGGGATACGCAGACTCCGACCAAGATCAACTTTATCGCTTTCTGGCTTGTACAGCTGCCATTTGCCTATCTCGTATCCCTTTATCTGGACTGGGGGGTTCTCGGAGTCTATCTCGCTATTCTCCTGGCTGAAGTGCTCCTTTCCATTATGGCCGTTATCTGGTTCCGGAAAGGACACTGGAAGCAGACGGTGGTTTAAGCTAATTTTGTAACTTTAACCGCACCAACGAAGGCCATATGAAGACAAAGAAAAAGGGACTTAACACTATTTGTACGCATGTCGGAGAACTGGAGGACTCCCTGTTTAAGGGCGCCGTCTCACCCCTGTATATGAGTACATCTTACGCATTTGAGGATGTGGATATCAAGCGGTACCCCAGGTATTTTAATACCCCAAATCAAATGGCCCTTTCCCAGAAAATTGCGGCCCTGGAACACGCTGAGGAAGCCATGATCTTCGGCAGTGGTATGGCAGCCATAAGTACAGCCCTGCTGGCCTTTCTGCAAGTCGGAGACCATGTGGTGCTCCAGCGCATGCTTTACGGAGGTACGTATCACCTGATCACCGAACAGTTCGAGAAGTTTGGAATTGAATACACCTTTATAGACGGGTCGGATCCCGGGTCCTTTAAAAAGGCTATCAGGCCCACAACTCGTGTGGTCTATATAGAAACACCCTCTAACCCTCTACTGACGATAACGGATATCAAGGCTTTCGCTGATATAGCCAGGGAGAACAATATCGTTTCCATGATTGACAATACTTTTGCCAGCCCTGTAAATCAGAATCCCATCGATTTGGGTATCGATGTGGTCATCCACAGCGCCACCAAGTATATGGGGGGGCATTCGGATATTCTGGCCGGGGCTGTGGCCTGCTCAGCAAGCCATATGGAACGAATCTTTAACCTTGCCAAAAACCTGGGGGGAAGCCTGAGTGATTACACGGTCTGGTTACTCGAAAGAAGTATCAAGACCATGGGCATACGCGTGAAGGCACAAAACGAGAATGCCCAGAAACTGGCCGAATGGTTGAACCGGCATCCGGACATACGCAAGGTATATTATCCAGGACTGGAGGATCACCCGGACCACGAAATTGCCAAAAAACAAATGCACGGCTTTGGGGGTATGATGTCCTTTGAATTACAGGAACAGATAGATGCATCTCTTTTTCAAAAGTCCCTGAAGCTGATCAAATCTTCCATGAGCCTAGCCGGCGTTGAGAGTACGGTCCTGTCACCAACCCAGACCTCACATGCTTTGCTGAGCCCGGAGGAAAGGGAAAAGCAGGGGATCAGGGATGGTCTCATCCGTTTTTCCGTTGGGATCGAGGAGGTACAGGACCTGATGGATGATATTGAACAAGCTATGCGGGCGGTCAGGAAAAAAGGGTTGACTGCCCATTCCCATTAATATATCGAATTTATGAAATTAGATATTCTAGTTTTTGGCGCCCATCCAGACGATGCGGAACTGGGCGCAGGAGGAACCATTGCCAAAGAGATATCCCTCGGGAAGAAAGTCGGGATCATCGACCTTACACGGGGCGAGCTCGGAACAAGGGGAACCGCGGAGATCAGGGACAGAGAAGCTGAAGCATCGGCGAAGATCCTGGGGCTGAGTGTACGGGAGAATATGGAATTTGCCGATGGATTTTTTGTCAACGACAGGAAACACCAGATGGCCCTGATCAAGAAAATACGTACGTACAGACCTGAAATCGTCCTTTGCAATGCCGTACACGACAGGCATATTGATCATGCGAAGGCCAGCGAACTGGTAAGCCATGCCTGTTTTCTAAGCGGTTTGGTCAAGATCGACACCATGGCAGAAGGGGATGACCAGTGGCAGGATGCCTGGCGTCCGAAACAGGTCTACCACTATATACAATGGAAGAACCTGAAGCCTGATTTCGTGGTAGAT
>NZ_JBFGBM010000085.1:0-10473 GCF_041567615.1 Muriicola sp. | reverse complement strand
TGAGATAGATGCCAAGTCTCTGCAGCAGAAGCAAGCGGTTTTTTGCCCTGACATACTTGAGGATCGTTTCAGAGACCGTATGTTCGGTAATTTTGATCCCCTGTACCCGATAAAGTGATCTCAGCGTGATCACCGGAAGCACGAAAAGTATGAGAGCCGAAAGGATCCCACATAATTGCAGGTACCAGGTTTCAAGGGCCGAGAAGTTAAACAGTATCAAGACCCCTGACAAAAGGCAGATAATGCCTCCGATAGTCTCATATACCGAGATCTTTTGAAATTTGTTCGCGTATTTTTGCTGTGTCATTTCCATAATTAACGAATTTGTGAGTTTCTTTTGATTTTTTAGTTCCTGGTCCATCTCAGACCAAAGCGATTCCAAGTCCTTGATTTCCATAATGCTACTTTTTAGTCATCTTTGCTTTTAATTTTTCCTTGATCCTGGAGATCCGGGTTCCTACGTTGGTTGACGTCAGGCCGGTGATCTCTGAAATTTCCTCGTATTTCTTGCCTTCCAGCAACAGGAGGATGATCCCCTTCTCCAGGATATTCAGGTTTTCTATCTCCCTGTGGAGATGTTTGACCCTCTCTTCCAGTATTTCAGCAGAATGCTCTGCAGCTACCTGAGGGAGCACCTCCAATGACACTTCCCTTCCCCGCCTTTTTTTTCTGTTCAAATAGGCTATAGCGGTGTTGAGAGCGACTCGATACATCCAGGTACTGATTTTAGCCTCCTCCCTGAAAGAATCGAAAGACTTCCACAACTGGTACACGATCTCCTGGTACAGGTCATTTCGGTCGTGTTTCTGTTCTGTATAGAGGGCAGACACTTTATAGATCAGTCCCTGATGCTCTTTGATAATCCTTACGAATTCTTTCTCGTCGGGCATGCCTTGCTGCAGCTGTTTGATGGATTAGTGAGTGGAGTACTAAAAAAATCACATTCTTTGTGAATTTTTTTTGCATTCCCATGGAAGTCCGTATTCCGGCCTCCCAAAATTCAGGCTCTATCCGTCTGTCGGGAAAAGAGATAGGTCTATAGATGGAATGAGTTTGATAGCATTCTTGTAATACACCTTTTTGAGGACCTCGTCCGGCAGGTCGAGGCCGTACATAGCCCAGAAGGCATGGTATTTCTTGTAATAAGGAAAGTATTCATCATCGCTTTCAAGGACCCGGAAATACGTCGGGAATTCGTCAGGCTGCCAGCTGTCCTTCCCGAAAAGGATCCTGTCCTGGTATCTTATAAAAAAGGCCCTGGCATTTTTGGGCTGCCTCCCCAGTTCGGCTATTATGGCCCCAATACCCACATACATATTGGGGATTTCTTCCAGGAGTGCGGACAGCCTAGCCAGGTCATTGGCGAACCAACCCATATGAGCATTAATAAAAAGCGTGTTCGGATGTTTTTTGAACATGTTGTGCTGCTCGGCGATGATCTGCTCCCAGGGTGCAGGGTCCGTATCACTCCGTTTCCGGTTGGGCCTCGTTTTTAGTTCCAGCCATCGTTCGTTCTTTGAATCCATAGGGTCCCAGAAGGATTTTGGATCAGCAGAATGAATAAGAACAGGGATCTTCAACGCAGCACAGGTTTCCCATATCGGGTCCAGCCTGGGATCATCTACTGCGATCCGCTTTCCGCTAACGTCCCTGTTCCGAAGCCCCAGGCTCTTGTATATTTTGAGCCCGCGTGCACCATTCTTAACATCCTTTTCAAGTTGTGCTGCTGCAGCTTCGGCCCAGCCCGGATTCCCAACTCCCTGAAAATCTACATTGGCAAATACGACGAAGCGGTTGGGGTAATGAGACGCTATATTTTTTATCATTCTTTCCAAATTTTCTCCAGACCTCCCACTGAGGTTTACCATGACGGCCATATTCATGCGGTCCATAGGTGCCACCAATTCGGAAAGGTCCTGATCTGTCATCCTGAACTGGTGGCTATGGATATCCACAAAGGGAAATTTCGCCCTGGGTACTTCCTCCCCGGGAACCACCAGGGTGGGTATAGGGTTGTACTCTTCAAAACCCATTTCAAGGGTCTCTTGGGAGATGGCCGTTGTAAGCATACAGCAGGCCATCAAAGAAAAGATGTTTTTCATGAATCGGATTTTTGATGGGTTTGAGTTAAAGATTGGTAGTCCTCGGGAGTATCCAGATCGGCCGTTCTCTTTCCCGCAGGTATTCCTGTAGCAGAATGGACGTTGGAAGCGATCAGCACCCCAGCACCCGAGTCGCCCTGAAGCCGAGCGAGTTTTGTGAAATATTCCCGGGAAAACACCGCGGGTACACCGAGTTTGGCCCCGTAATCCGTAGCGACAATGCCTTTGCCTCCTTTTTTAAATTGGTCAATAAGGGAGTTGAGGTGGTCCGCCCCGAGCAGCGGCTGGTCTCCCAGCATGATGAGAACGGCTTGAGGTAAGGTATCAAAGGTTTCCAGATAGGAGACCCCTTTTTTAATCGTTGAACCCAAACCTTTTTCCCACTCCTTATGGATCAGAATGTTAAACCTTCCTCTTTTAAGGCTTTTCTGAATGGTTTCAGCCTCCGCTCCGAGGATAAGGATCACTTCGTCTGCCTTGCTGGAAACAGCCGTTTGAAGTGCGTGGTCCAGGAGGATAGTGTCTTTCCAGGGAAGCAGTTGTTTGGGCCTGCCCATCCGCCGTGATCCTCCTGCCGCCAAAAGGAGTAAAGCGATCTTCATGAGGAAGTTGTGTGAATGGAGCCTTTTTTGTCCCTGAGTTTCACAGGAACCCTGCCCCTGTGTTGAAGCAGGATCTCACTCAGGATGGAGACAGCGATCTCCTGAGGTGTGATAGCTCCTATGTCGATCCCTGCCGGGCCGTGCACAGTGTCCAGGAATTCCAGTTCTACCTCAGGGCGGTGTTCCAACAGTTCGTTGAGCAATTCTTCCCTCCTTTTATATGGGCCCAGGATCCCTGTATAAAACTGTTTTCCTTTGTAAAGCGTCATCAGGAATTGCAGGTCCTTGGAATAGCTGTGGTTCATCAAAACTACGGCCGACTGTACATCTATCTCTGCTACGGGAAAAGCTTCGGGAAGCACAGGGAGGAACTTCATAGCTCCCGGGAAATGTTCCTGTGCTTTCTCCTCCCTGGGGTTGACCACCACGACCACCTCCATCCCCATCTGTGATGCCAGGGCAGAGAGGTTTACGGCGTCGTGTTCTGAGCCGATGATATAAAGCCGTATGGAAGGTGGAAGTTCCTGGGTAAAACTCATCAAAGAATGGTCCGCAGACCGGTCCCGATGAAAAGGATAGAACTTACCCTGCAGTTCTATGACGCTGCCAAAACCTTTCCCTTCCTGCTCTGCTTTTGTAAAATAGGCCGTGATCTTACAAGGCTCCCTCGAGCTGACGTGCTCCCTGAAAGCTGTGATCAACGCTGAATGCGGGTCAAAAGGTTCGATAAGGATGTACAGGACTCCCTCACAGCCCAGCCTGTAACGCCCATCATATATCATCATCCTGGGGGTTCCCGTCCCAAAAACACTTTCGGACTGCCGTATGATTTCCTTTTCCACGCACCCTCCGCTTACGGCGCCCTCCATCTTCCCATTCTCCAGGATCAACATCCTGACACCCGGCTTGCGGTAGGATGAACCTTCTAAAGCGACTACCGTGGCCAGTACCGATTTCAGCCCCGACTTTGCAGCGGCCTCATAGGCCTTTATGATATTCTTGAGTTCATGTGTCATCTCAAATCAAATTTTTAACAGCGATAAAAGGTACTAGCTGATCTTTATCATAGGCCTTGTCACTGGGATCCAATTGAACAAATCCAGAAATTTCAGACAGGTGCACCAGATCTCCTGAGCCTGAGCTGTCTAATGCTTCCGCTACCAGATTTCCTTCCTTTATCACAATACGGACACCCTTAAAAATAGTAAGGTCTGACCTATTTTCCACCATTTTTGCCAATCGAACGTATGTTGGTTCAGATGACAGTTGCTGGGACTTGTAATACCAGGGGACGAAATACAGATAAAAATTTAAAAAAGTGGAGACCGGGTTCCCGGGAAAGGAGAAAACCAGGGTGGAAAATCTCTCACTTTTTCCGAACCAAAAGGGTTTTCCAGGTCTCTGGGCCACACGGTGAAAAATCTTTTCCACCTTCAGTTCCTCCAGGACCTGCGGGAGGTAATCGAATTTTCCCTTGGATACTCCCCCGCTGAGGATCAGAACATCCATCCCGTCGATTAAATAAGACAGCTTTTGTCTCATCAGATCGACATCGTCATCCAGGTGCAGAAGCATCGGCCTGATCCCTACCTCCTGCAATGCCCCATAGAGGCTGTAACTGTTAGACCTCCTAATCTGGTGCAGCATGGGCGTGTCCCCGACATCCACCAATTCGTTCCCGGTAGAGATCACAGCGATCTTCGGCTTACGGCGTACGATCACCTTGTCCTTTCCCACGGTAGCCAAAACACCCATTTCGGCAGGGCCGATCCTGGTATCTTTTTTAAGTAACAGGTCTCCTTTATGGTGATCACTTCCCTTGAGATGAATATTCTGTCCTCGTTCCGGGATCTTTTGCAAGGTGGCAATATCTCCCTCCACGGACAGGTGTTCATACATCACAACGGTATCTGTTTCATAGGGGACAACAGCCCCTGTCATGATCTCAATACAACTCTCATGCTCCTCCAATGGGATCACCGGCTGACCTGCCCCAAGTACGCCTGAGATCTCAAAGGAAAGCCGCCCGTTCTCAACAGCCTCATACCGGAGGGCAATCCCGTCCTTGGTAGCCCTGTTGAATGGGGGAAAATCCCTGTCGGCAAGAATATCCTCAGCCAGAACGCGTCCACGGGAATCGGTCAACAGGACCTCCTCTGTCCCAAAATCGAGAGGCTGTTCCAGGACCAGAGATAAAGCGCTACTGTAATTGATCATGATAAATCAGGAGGGTTGTTCCCAAAATATAACTTTTGTCTGGAAAAACGCAGTGAAACCTCATTAAAACAGGATCGTCCGGGCCCCGACTATCCAAGGATCCCAAACTGCCTTTCCCAGGCTTCGATCCCGCCCTCTACCGAAAATACCGAGTCACCGTTTCGGGATTCCATCAAATATCTTGCAGCGACCAGGCTCCTCTTACCCGATTGGCATATGAAATATACCGTCTTGTCCTGGGGGATGTCCGCAAAAGCGCTTTTCAAAGCCTCGAGTGGGATGTGGACAGCTTCCTCCAGGCCATTCAAATTGAATTCTTCCCGGTTTCGTACATCTACCAAAAAGGTGTTTTCCGGATTTTCACGGAGTTCCTTATGCAGTTGGTCCACCCCTATTGATGGAACATGACCGCAAAATTCGGCTTCGTACCTGGGTTCCAGGTTTTTCCGGGTCTTGTTGGCTTTCACCGTGGGAAAGGAGATATGACGTATACTCTGATCGATCCCGTTGTAGATCATCAATTTTCCTTTTAGGATTCCTGTTAATTTGGTGATGACCTTTACCACTTCCATGGCCTGTAACGTTCCGATGATGCCCGGGATGACCCCCAGGACCCCGTGAACATTACAATCCTGTATACTTCCCGGTTGGGGTGGGGAGGGAAAAAGACAACGGTAGGTCGGACCTTCCTGATAGTTAAATACACTGACTTGTCCTTCAAAACCGTGGATAGCTCCGGAAACAAAAGGTTTGTCCAGGATCACACAGGCATCATTGATCAGGTATCGTGTCGCAAAATTATCGGATGCATCCACGATAAGGTCATAGCCAGAAAGAATCTCAAGGGCATTGGAGCGGGTTAAAAAGGTGTCGTGGGTTTGAACCGTCGTTTCGGAATTCATTTCCCTGAGCTTAGCAGCCGCTGTTTCGAGTTTTGATTTACCGACATCCGCTTCCCCGTAAATCACCTGTCGCTGGAGGTTAGACAGTTCTATGACGTCCTGCTCCACCAATCCCAGCTCCCCTACTCCCATGGCCTTCAGGTACTGCAGGACGGGAATGCCCAATCCGCCTGCACCCACTACCAGCACTTTGGCTTTGAGCAGCATCTTTTGCTTTTCAGGCCCGAAATCTTTCAGGGAGGTTTGCCGTATGTACCTGTCTCCTTTCATTTTGAATCCAATGCCTGTTTAATGCGTTCGTAATCTTCCTGGGAATTGGCATTGGCCAGTACTTCATCACGAGGCGGGATGACCAGGGAAATATCAGAATTCAATAAAAACTTCCGCGGGCAGCTGGAGGCAGCTTCTTTGAGATATTCCGGGACTCTATTCAGTGCCCGGGGTTCCCAGATCGCCGCCAGGGGTTCCGGAAGCCCGGTTGCTTGTGTGGCAAAGGACGTCGCATCCTTGGAGGGGTCACGGGAATCGACCAACAATTGAAGGGTCTTATTGTCTATAAGTGGCAGATCGCAGGCCAGTACCATCCAGGCCACATCCGGAAAAGCTTTATGCGCGCTGAGGATCCCATTGAAGGGTCCCGGGTATTCATCCCTGTCCAAAATAAAATCGGCCTTCGGTGAAATGCTGTCTTGCTGATCCCTCCTCAAACTGAGGAAGGTCCTGACACAGAATTTTTGGGCAAGATCATAGAGCACTGCCCACTGCGATTTGCCATGGTAGGCAATCAGGGCCTTGTCCCGTCCCATCCTGCTACTCTTGCCCCCTGCGAGAATGAGCCCAAAGAGCATAGGGGTTGATTGATCGTATTTAGGGTGATGGTCCAACTATATTCTGGGTTTTATCCTCCGATGGAGGTCATTGAATTCTCAAAAACGCCTTTGTGCTCCTCCTGGGCTTCGAAACCTGTTTTGGCTCGCTGCCCGATCACCTCTGTGATGGCCGACTTTAAACTGGGTACGGGATCATTGCCTCTCAGAAGATCCCTGACATTCATTTTCGGTTTGCCGTAGAGGCAGGTGATCACATCGCCTGTGGCGGTGATCCTCAACCGGTTACAGCTGCCACAAAAAGTCCGGCTAAAGGAGGGGATGATCCCGAAAGAACCCGCATGTCCCGGTATCTTATAATTGATGGAGGTGGAGGTTGGCGGTGATTCCATTTGCTCAAACCCCGGATAAAAGCCCCTGATGTATTCCAGGATCTCCCGGTAATTCCACTTGATGGCCTGAAATTCTTTGCTGCCCCCGTTAAAGGGCATTTCCTCAAGAAATCTCACAGACACGGGGTATTGCTCCTGCAGTTTTAGAATGGGGATGATGTCCTGTTCGTTTTGGTTCTCCAAAACAATAAAATTGATCCGGAGATTAAACCCTTCCTCAATCAGGGTCATCAGGTTGTCATAGACCACATCGAACTGGTCCCTTCTAGTGATCTTCTCAAAGGTTTCCTTCCTGATGGCATCCATGCTCAGGTTGATATGGGTGATCCCCAATTCCTTCAATTCCGCTATATGGGGCCCGATCAAGGTGGCATTGGTGGTCATGGATAATTCCCGGATCCCATGGTGGGATGAGAGATACCTGAGCAGGGTCATCAGTTCCTTTCTCACAAAAGGTTCACCCCCTGTAATCCTGATCTTATCGATTCCCTGATCGACCAGGGTGCCTGCCAGTAACTTGAGTTCTTCAATGGTCAGCAAGTTGTCCTTTCTGGCAAAGTGGATGCCTTCCGCGGGCATGCAGTAATGGCACCTGAGGTTGCAACGGTCCGTAACGGCAAGCCGCAGATAATTTATTTTTCTCCCGTGATTATCTATCAACATTTTTAGTGCATTGTTAACCTCCGCTCACCGGCGGGATCAGGGCGATCTCATCCTCCTGCCCTATTCCGGTATCACCCGAGGCGTATTTATTATTCACGGCAATGGCCATAGATGACAGCTTTTTTAATTCCGGGTATTCCCCAACCAGAAATTCTTTCAGGTCTTCCACCTTCCCCAGAGATTTGGCTTTATCTGGCGGTAATTCCAGTTCGGCCTTTCCCGTTATATCCCTGGTTACCCCAAAGAGCAGGATCTTCATGATCTATTCTTACTTATTGTCTTGTTTTTCATTGTTGAAAAGCCTGCTCTGAGGGTATTGACATTCACCCCGGCCAGCTTTTTGAAAGTCGGCTTATTATGGTTGAAAAAAAGTCAAAATCCCCAGAATCGACTTGTAACAACAAGGTATCAAAAAATAAAGATACGGTCGAATCCTTTAACAAATACTTCCGGAAATCCCTAATTTATTTATCGGTTGATCAGCGATTTCAACGTACTGTAAAAAAAGTATATCCCCGAACATACTTAAATGGAGGAAGTCGCGTTCTGAGGGTGAACCTTAAAATTTGAAAATGAAAACCCGCTTACACCTTCTCCTATTTTCTCTGGTCACTTCTCTTTTTATCTCCTGCGGCAATGCCGATGACGACGTGAATTTTAATATCAACCCGGGTGGCGATCTCGGTATCGGGAAACCTGTGGACGATTGTCTGAATCTCGGAGAGAACGATCTCATCCTCTCCATACAGGACAAGTTCACTACTCTTCCCGGCAAAGTATCGATTTTCTTTCGCGTATCTGATGCCCAGGGCACTCCGGTAGCCGGACTCACGGCAGATCAGTTTACGATCTATGAGCAGGGCAGGAATGACGAGTGTTTTAATACGATTTCCACCTCGGAGTCCTTTGCGCGTATCTCGCCTAATTCCCAGATCTTCAGCAACAATACTTTGCTGGTACTGGACCTGAGCAACAGTGTACTGAGCAACAGTCTGAATGAGCTCAAATCTGCATCCATCAGTTTTATCGATAACGTGATGCCGGAAAGTTCCCAGGAAAGTTTTAAAATGGCGATCTACTGGTTCGATGGGGAGGATAAATTACATCTCCTGCAGCCACTGACGCCGGTAAAAGAAGAACTGACCCTGGCTGTGGAAGGGATCACCCAGGATATCAGCAACGACCCGTCGACCGACCTGTACGGAGCCGTGATCAAGTCGACGAACATAGCCGAAGACCTTTTGGACGATGCCCGAGCCAATGCCACGATCAGCGCTGCCTCTATCGTCATCTTCACGGACGGTACGGACCAGGCCTCCCGATATTCAGAAAGGGATGCACTTCAAAAAGTAGAGAATGCAGACCTGAATATTTCCTTCTTTACGATCGGACTTGGTGCGGAGATCGATGCCGAGGTCCTCTCGGACATAGGCCGCACTTTCAGTGTCTTTGCGGGAAACAAGGAAGAGCTGGAGTCTACCTTCAACGATATTTCCTTCAGGGTTTCGGAACGTGCCAATAGTTATTACCTGTTTGAATACTGCACCCCAAAAAGGGATGGAAGCGGGGTAAATAACCTGGCCATTCAGGTGATAGACGGCTCCAGGCAGGGTGCCGTTCAAACTGAATTCAACGCAACCGGTTTTACCGGTGGATGCCAATAGAACAAAGGCTGAGAAGATATTGAAGGGAGGATCCGACAGGTCCTCCCTTTTTAATTATCACCAACTTAGTAGGGTTTTTGGCATCATCCTTGTTATATAGATAGCAACCCGAATGTATATCGCGATTAACATACATCCTAAAAACGAAAGATTGTTTAACGTAAAAGAGAGAAATCATGGATGTCATCAACGAAATTATCAGTCAGAGTGCCCTTGGCTCCCTTTCAAAAGGATTTAAAAGCCTGGTACTGTCCGTATTCACTTCTATAGTGCTGACCCTTTTCGTGATGTTAATTGCCATTATTGTGAACGGCAGTCAGTTGCATTTCAGTTTCGGATATTAATCCCGACCTGGCTGAATCTGTTCAACGGTAAATCATCGCGTTCTTGCGTCCCCATTGTTCAAGGAATTTCAGATCCGCCTCAGAAAGGTCCAACAGGAATCCATTGATGAGAGCGAACTTATAATCCCCATCCTTCTCTAGCAGAAAGGTGGGGTTTTTTCCTGCTTCCAGCTTAAATTCCGGCATTTGATACCCGGGAGTTGCCATGTGAAGCGGTATGGGCGAATAAAGCGCATCAACCGGGATATTTCTCACTCTTATACAGGTGAATCCCTCCTTCAGAAGTTTGCGGACCCGATCGGGGTCCTGGGTAACTGCCGACATATTTTCAAAGATCTCTGGGTATACTTTTCCGGGAACCAGGGTATACCCTTTTCCATCAAACGTATCATACCCGTAGTAGGTAGAAAGGTCGCCCTGATCTATAACCCGGCTGCTGAACCAATAATCCCTATTTCCCTCCTTGTCGACCTCCAGCTGATTGATCCCTATATCCAGGATATAAGGCTTTCCCAGTAACTCATAGGTCACCTCGGTCAGTTTAAGGTCGAATAGTTTTCGATCATTCTCAGGGATGTGCTCGTATTGTTCTATTCCAATGTCTCTATAGTTTTCCGTGGCGATAGAATAGAGGGCAGACAGGATGGAAACGTAGTTGAGTTTCCTGATCTCCTGCTTCTCCCTGTCATCGGCATAGCCTCCTGATTCTATAAGGATGGTACTTGTGCCCCATTTCTGGATGTTGTCCCCGAAAGCCCTG
>NZ_JBFGBM010000084.1:0-10497 GCF_041567615.1 Muriicola sp. | reverse complement strand
TCCCCTCACCAATTCCCTGGAACTGCCTATGGGGATGGTCTCAAATGGGGTGCGCCACCCGGAGATCACTCCTCTGCCCCTGGGATAACGGATAGCGACAGGGTGGTCCGCGCCTTTTTGTACCGTAAAGAGTATGTTGCGCAACTCTGTTTCATTCATGGGAGCAAAAATGATCATATTCGGGATGCAGCGCAAATAAACGAGATCATAGGCCCCGTGATGCGTGGCCCCATCCTGCCCGACGAGTCCCGCCCGGTCTATGCAAAAGATCACGGGGAGATCCTGAAGTGCCACGTCGTGGATGACCTGGTCATAGGCCCTTTGGAGAAAGGTGGAATAGATCGCACAAAAAGGGATCAGGCCTTCGGCCGCCATCCCTGCAGCCATGGTCACCGCATGTTGTTCTGCGATCCCGACATCGAATGCCCGATCCGGGAAAGCCTCCATCATATATTTCAGGGAACTGCCCGTCGGCATGGCCGGAGTGATCCCTACTATGCGATCATTTTTTTCTGAAAGTTCTACCAGGGTAAGTCCAAAAACGTCCTGGTACTTCGGGGGCTGTCCCGAAGAAGAGGAGGGGGTGAGTTCCCCCGTTTTTCTGTCGAATCTGCCCGGGGCGTGATAGATGATCTGGTTCTCCTCTGCCTGCTTCAGTCCCTTTCCCTTGGTGGTGATCAGGTGAAGCAATCTCGGCCCTTTGATCTGTTTCATCCTGCGCAATGCATCCATTACGGCCGGCAGGTCATGACCGTCTACCGGTCCTGAATATTTGAAATTCAGACATTCGAAGATATTTTCTTCCTTGGCGGTTCCTTTTTTTACATTGGTCAGGTATCTCTTCAGGGCTCCCACACTGGGGTCGATGCCTATGGCGTTGTCATTCAGGATGATCAGAAGGTTGGCGTCCAGTACCCCTCCGTGGTTCAGCCCTTCGAAAGCCATACCGCTGGCAATGGAAGCGTCCCCGATCACCGCGATGTGCTCCCTCTCATTGTCCCCTTTCAGCCTGGCTGCCAGGGCCATCCCGATAACAGCCGAAATGGAAGTGGAACTATGTCCGGTACCGAATGCATCATACTCGCTTTCCTCCCTTTTCGGGAAACCGCTAATCCCGCCGAATTGCCTGTTCGTGTTGAAACGGGGTCGTCTGCCGGTCAAAATCTTATGCCCATAGGCCTGATGGCCCACATCCCAGATCAGTCTGTCATGGGGGGTATTAAAGATGTAATGGAGGGCAATGGTGAGCTCCACAACTCCAAGGCTTGCTCCCAGGTGACCTTCCTTGGCCGAAACGATGTCGATAATGAATTCCCTGAGTTCCCCGGAAAGGGCGATCAGCTTCTCCTCTGGCAGTTTGCGGAGATCCTCGGGACTATGTATGGAATCCAGGAGTTTCATACAGGGGACAAAGGTACACTAATTCGGTTTTCAAGGGGATTGCCCCATTGATGAAAATTGTATTTTTGATCCCATGGATCTCATACTCGACGATGCGTATTTCATGAGAAAGGCTCTGCAGGAAGCTGAGCTTGCCTTTGAAGAAGGGGAAGTGCCCATTGGGGCTGTCATTTCCGTACAGGGAAGGATCATAGCCAGGGCCCACAACCAGACCGAACGGCTTAACGATGTCACGGCCCATGCCGAGATGCTCGCCATCACAGCGGCTTCCAATTTCCTGGGAGGAAAGTACCTGTACGACTGTACGCTTTATGTAACCCTTGAACCCTGCCTGATGTGTGCCGGAGCCCTGTACTGGAGCCAGATACCGAGGATCGTCTATGCAGCTCCGGATCCTCAGCGCGGCTTTTCCGCCTCAGGGGGAAAGCTGCATCCCAAGACACATATCAGTACCGGGGTGATGGAAAAGGAAGCCAGTGAACTGCTAAAGCGGTTCTTTATCCAGAGGCGTAACCTGAATTAAGCACAAAAAAAAACACCCGTATGTAAACGGGTGCTTAGCCTTCAATCAAAATAAAATATATCAGCTTACCACCTGTACCTTGGCGGCAACCATTCCTTTTCTCCCCTCTGCTTCTTCGTATTCTACTTTGTCTCCCTCGTTAAGCTCAATCCCATTAAGGGCGGTGGCGTGAACGAAGATGTCTTTTCCGGTCTCGTCGTTGGTAATGAATCCGTAACCTTTGGATTCATTAAAAAATTTTACTGTTCCAGTCATCCAATAAAGATTAATAAATGATATAAGTACTACTAAAATATGGAATTTTGGGCAGATGAAACAGAGGAATCCCCATTATTTGGTTGAGGCAGAGTCTTTTCTGGACTTTTTCTCTTCGATTTCCCTCATTTTACGAATGTTGTCTTCGGTCAGCATATAATCCTTCACCTTCTTTCCTTTGCTCTCTTTCAGCAGGAAGAGCGGCATGGCCAGGAGAAACAGGCCTACGGTTCCGAAACCAATACACTTGTTGCCCAGGGCGGGTTGTTCCCCTATAACGATAAAACCGTAGATGATGGCTCCCAGGGAGAGCAGAACAATAGCCGTAATGAGATATTTGCTTTTGAGCATGTTATTGCTTTGTAAAATTGATCAGCTTGCGCCTGTAGGCCGTGAGTAATTTAGATTTGGAGACAAAGCCGTAGTATTTCCCATCCCGGATCACGGGCAGATTCCAGGCACTGCTGTCCTGGAATTTTTGCATTACGGCCTGCATGCTGTCCGATTCGTAAAATATGTGTTCCGGTGCCTTGTGCATCAGTGTTTCCACCAGGATCTTGTCGTACAAGGTGGTGTCGAACATAAAGTCCCGCACATCATCCAGCAGGACGATACCCACAAGGACCTCCTCTTTGTTGACCACCGGGAAAATATTTCGGGTTGATTTTGCTACGGACTGATGCAGCATCTCCCCCAGGGTCATCTCCAGGTTCACTGTTTTGAAATCCTTTTCAATGACGTCGTCGAGTTGCATAAGCGTCAGTACGGTCTGGTCCTTGTCATGGGTGATGAGGGCTCCTGCCTTGGCGAGTTCCCGGGTATAGATGGTGTGGTCCATGGCGTTCTTGGTGATCAGGAAGGAGATGGCCGATGTGATCATCAGCGGGACGAAAAGTTCATACCCCCCTGTGATCTCAGCGATCAGGAATATGGCCGTCAGAGGGGCGTGCAACACACCTGCGATGAGTCCGGCCATCCCGATCAGGGTGAAGTTGCTCTCATTGACCTCAAAGCCCATTCCTATGTTGTTGATCACCTTGGCGACCACATTCCCCAGGGTGCTGCCCATGACCATGGTCGGGATAAAGATCCCGCCGGCACCTCCCGCAGCAAAGGTAGTGGTCATGGCTACCGCCTTGAAGATGGTGATGCCGAAAAGCAGGGCGATGACCACCCAGATATTGGATGTGTACTCATCAAAAGGGGTCTTTCCCAGGGCCTGGAGGGAATTCCCGTCCAGCAGATGATTGATAAAACCAAATCCTTCCCCGTAAAGAGGAGGGATAAAGTACAGCATGACCCCAATCGCGATCCCGCCTACCAGGAGTTTGTATTTGGGGCTTCTGAACCTTCTAAAGAACTGCAGGATGCCGAAATACATCTTGGTAAAATAGATGGAGGCAAAGGCCGTACCCACCCCCAGCAGGATATAAAATGCCGTGTCCCGGATCTGGAATTTTTCCGTGATATTAAAAAAGAACAAGGTCTCATCCCCCAGGAAAAAATAAGAGGTAAGCACCCCTGAGATGGAGGCAAAGAGCAGGGGAAGCAGAGAGATCATGGTCAGGTCCAGGCTGAACACCTCCACGGCAAAGATGATGGCCGCAATAGGTGATTGAAAGACCGATGCGATGGCTCCGGCAGAAGCACAGGCGATAAGCAGGGAACGGGTTTTGGCATTGATATGCAGGAAGCGCGACAAATTGGAGCTCAGGGCGGCCCCTGAGGCTACGGCAGGACCCAGAAGTCCCACGGAACCCCCGAACCCTACCGTAAGCGGGGCAGTGATCAAAGGGGTGTAGATCTTTTTTACACTGATGATCCCCTTCTTTTTTGACATGGCCAGAAGGATGGAGGAGATGGCGTGTTCCAGCTTCTCCCTGTGGACGTACTTCACATAGAGATATACCAGGGTGAGGCCTACGATCGGACTTATAAAATAGAGCTGGGTACTGAAAAAATGGATGCCGCGGTCGACCAGGGCCTCGATAAAATACGTGGTATTTTTCAGGGTAACTGCGGCCAGGCCCGCGAGAAAGCCCACGGCCACGCTCATGATATGGATAAAGGTCTTGTTGGAGATATGTTTATACCTCCATTTGAAAAATCGTGAAAACAGAATCTTGATCCGTTTCTGCATGTCGATTTTACCTCATTTAAGATCGGGCAGTTCTCAAATCTGCCCTGTGGATTCGATAAGTCTAATCCTGCCTTAGACGCAAATTCAGTTCCTCGAGCTGGTCCTTATCAATAGGTGCAGGGGCATCGATCATCACGTCACGCCCGCTGTTGTTCTTCGGGAAGGCGATGAAATCCCGTATGGTCTCCTGCCCTCCGAGGATTGCCACCAGCCTGTCTAATCCGAAGGCGATGCCGCCGTGAGGAGGAGCGCCATACTGGAAGGCATCCATGAGGAATCCGAATTGGGCCTTGGCCTCTTCTTCTGAAAATCCGAGGTGCCTGAACATGATGCCCTGCACTTTTTTATCGTGAATCCTGATGGACCCGCCCCCTATCTCGTTTCCATTTAGCACCAGGTCATAAGCATTGGCCCTGACGGCCTCGGGATCCGTGTCGAGCAATTCGAGCTGACCCGGCTTGGGAGATGTAAAGGGGTGGTGCATGGCGTGGTAATCTCCGGTTTCCTCATCTTTCTCGAGAAGGGGAAAATCGACCACCCAGAGGGGGGCAAATTCCTCAGGATTACGGAGCCCCAGGCGTTCTGCCATTTCCATACGCAGGGCACTTAGCTGCGTCCTGGTCACATCGGTCTCCCCGGACAGCACGCAAACAAGGTCGCCAGGTTTGGCACCGGTGGCCTCTGCCCAATTCTTGAGATCTTCCTGTTCGTAGAATTTGTCAACGGACGACTTAAAACTACCGTCTTCCAGACAGCGCACATAAACCATCCCTTTGGCGCCGATCTGTGGCCGTTTAAGCCAGTCGATGATCCCATCGATCTCCTTTCGGGTAAAGGCAGCGCCCCCGGGAACGGCGATCCCAACCACAAGTTCGGCGGAGTTGAAGACCTGGAAATTCCTGTGCTGGGCTATTTTATTGAGTTCGGCAAACTTCATATCGAAGCGGATATCCGGCTTGTCATTCCCGTAGGTCTGCACAGCCTCGTCATAGGTCATCCGAGGGAACTTGTCGACCTCCACATTGCGGATCGCCTTTAGCAAATGACGTGTCAGGCCTTCAAATGCGTTCAATACATCTTCCTGTTCTACAAAGGCCATTTCACAATCGATCTGGGTGAATTCCGGCTGCCTGTCGGCCCTCAGGTCCTCATCCCGGAAACATTTTACGATCTGAAAGTATTTGTCCAGACCCCCTACCATCAGGAGTTGTTTAAAGGTCTGGGGAGACTGGGGCAGGGCGTAGAACTGTCCCGGATTCATCCGGCTCGGCACAACGAAATCGCGTGCGCCCTCCGGGGTGGATTTAATGAGATAAGGGGTTTCCACTTCGATAAAACCCTGGGCAGAGAGGTAATTCCTCACCTCCATGGCCACCTTGCTTCTGAAGATAAGGTTCTCCTTTACGGGATTTCTCCGGATATCGAGGTAGCGGTACTTCATCCTGAGATCGGCGCCTCCGTCTGTCTCATCCTCAATGGTGAAGGGGGGGAGGAGAGCCGAATTAAGCACTTTCAGTTCGGTGACCAGGATCTCAATTTCACCGGTAGGCAGTTGTGGATTTTTGGAAGCCCGTTCGATTACGGAGCCATGGACCTGAATGACGAATTCCCGGCCCAGTTTCCTGGCTTCGGTCAGCAAAACGGCGGATGTACGCTCCTCGTCAAATACCAGCTGCGTGATCCCGTAACGGTCCCTGAGATCCACCCAAACCACAAAACCTTTATCCCGCACTTTCTGTACCCATCCACTCAGCACTACATCGGTGCCGATATGCGTTTTTCTCAATTCACCACAGGTGTGACTTCTATACATTGAATATCCGAATTTTAGATGCGGCAAATGTAAGAAGTAATGCGCTCAACCCCCAATTTACAATTGATTTTTGGGGATTTATTCCCTTGAGGGAAACCAAAGAAAACGGCAAATAGATTTTGAGGTTAAAAAATCTTCATTACCTTGGAATGTCAAAAATCTAACTCAAAACTAAATCAACATGAAACAAAAACTACTTGGAAAGACGTTCCTGTGGTTGTTTTTAGCGTTGCCCATTCTAGGGTTTTCGCAGGGAACAGTAAGTGGGAACATTACGGATTCCAGTTACGGAGGCCCCCTCGCGGGGGTGAACGTCGTGGTTAAGGGCACCTCCAGAGGGGCGGTATCCGACTTCGACGGAAATTACTCGATCAACGTGGACAGTTTTCCAGCCACTCTGGTCTTCTCATCCCTTGGGTATGAGACCAGGGAGTTGACCGTGGAGGGACCTACAACCCTAAACGTGGCCATGGCTGAATCTGCGACCGGACTAGACGAGGTCATCGTGACCGGTCTGGGAACATCTATTAAGCGAAGTAACCTTGCCAATGCGGTGGCGACGGTCTCCAATGATGAACTGGTAGGGACCACCGCCCAGTCGACCTTGGATGGAGCACTCTACGGGAAACTGACCGGGGTGAATATCACTTCGTCTTCAGGAGCACCCGGTGGGGGATTTGCCTTGCGTTTGCGCGGTATCTCTTCGATCAACGGGAACAACCAGCCCCTTTATATTGTTGACGGGGTATATGTGAACAACTCAGAGATCCCTTCGGGACTGAGATTTGCCTCAGGAGCCAACAGGGGGAATGAGGAGAACTCGGCCAACAGAATCGCCGACCTCGATCCCAACGATATTCAGAACATTGAGGTCCTCAAAGGAGCTTCTGCAGCGGCCATTTACGGAACGCGGGCGAATGCCGGGGTTGTGATCATCACCACCAAACGCGGTAGCCAGGGAAAGACCGAAGTAAAATTCAGTCAGGATACCGGGTTTAATACCATCATTAAAAAATTGGGGCTGAGACCCTGGACAGCTCAGAGTGTGGAAGACACTTTTGGTGCTGCTGAGGTCACCCTTTACAACCAGGCTATCGCTGCCGGTGGCCTTTTTGATTACGAAGACATCATCTATGGTGAAACCGGTCTGATCACGGATACACGCATCAGTGCCAGCGGGGGAGATGAAAAAACCAAATTCTATGTAGGGGCTTCCTACAGGGATGAGGAAGGGATCATCAAGAATACCGGTTTCGATCGATTCTCCTTAAGAGCCAATATCGATCACAAAATTTCCAATACCTTCAATTTCTCGGCTTCTTCCAACTATGTGAGGAGCAGCTCCAGCAGGAGTTTTACAGGTAATGAGAACGAAGGCGGATTGAGTTACGGGTACACCCTGGCCTTTACCAGGCCGTGGATCAACCTTTTTCCCGATGAGACCGGGGCCTATCCGGATAACCCGAACTACTCAGGTAACCCGATTTTTGTGAGGGATCAGGCGAGGAACGAGGATAAGAACAACCGTTTTATCCAGGGGATCAAACTGGAGGCCAATGTACTGAATACAGGAGACGACGCCGTTAAGCTCATCTTTAATGGTGGAGCTGATTTCCTGGCGAACGAGACATTCGTCTATGTTCCTGAGACCCATCAGGCACAGCGAGGTAACCAGAACGGATTCATCGGTGTTGGAAAGAACAACTTTACCAACTTCAACTACCAGGGGATCGCGGTTTGGAACCACAATGCCATGGGAGGAGATCTGGGTCTTACTTCTCAGGCCGGTATATCCTATCTGGAACAGCAGGCAGACTTGATCTTTAACCAGTCGACCCAATTGATCCCAAACCAGACCAATCTGAGTCAGGGATCAGCCCAGGCCATCACCCAAAACACCTCAGTGGTAAAGGAATTCGGTTATTTCGCCCAGGTGGAAGGAAATTACATGGACAGGCTGATCGGTACCGTGGGGTATCGTTTAGACAAATCGACTCTCAACGGGGATCCCAATAAATACTACGGATTCCCCAAAGCCTCACTCGCTGTGAACCTTCACAATTTCGATTTCTGGACTGAAGGAGCCCTGCAGAGGCTCAAGCTGAGGGCAGCCTATGGGGAGACGGGTTCATCCGCAGCCTTTGGTTCTGCTTTTACAGGACTCAATCAGGTGTCGATAGGAGGGGTCGGAGGATCATCGATTTCGGCACTTAAAGGGGATCCAAATGTTGAGCCTGAGACCTCTTCAGAATTTGAGGTCGGGTTTGATGCCGGACTCTTTAACAAAGTAAATCTGGAGGTCACCTACTATAACAGGAATGTGAGCGATCTGCTGCTGAGCAGGGTGCTGCCGACCTCTTCAGGATTCGGGTCGGAGACCACCAACCTGGCCGACCTTAAGAACTACGGGGTTGAGGTTGGGATCACCGTGAACCCGGTTCAGGAAGATAACTTCTTCTGGAGCTCCAATATCAACTGGTGGTTAAACCGATCTGAGATTACCAGGCTCGATGTGCCTCCCTTCCCACAACCCGGTGCCGGTTTTGGTCTCGGACTGGGAACCTTCTATATCGAAGAAGGCAAGCCGGTGACCCAGCTGGCCGGGAATGTAAATGGCGTGCCTACCCAGATAGGAAACGTGGAACCGGATTTTCAGATGGGCTTCTTTAACAACTTTACCATCGCGAAACAATGGGATGTTTCCTTCCTCTTACAATGGAAAAAAGGAGGGAATAACATCAACCTTTCCAAGTTGCTGACGGATTTGGGTGGAACTACTCCGGATCTCGACACCCCGGAAGCCCAGGAGCGTACAAGTCTTGGATTTGTCGCCGAGCGTTTTGTGGAACCGGCCGGATACCTTAGGCTGAGGGAAGCAGCGATCTATTACAGGTTGCCATCCAGTGCCCTGGAATTTTTTGGAGACACGGTGACCGGGGTCAAACTCGGGGTTTCCGGAAGGAACATATTCACCATTACCGATTACACAAGCTACGATCCGGAAACCTCTACGAACGGTGGAGCCGGTCTGTCTTCAGGGATAGAGGTAACGCCTTTCCCGAGTACCAAACAGTTCTATTTTCACTTAAATGTTAATTTCTAAAAAAATAGCGATGAAAATCATACAGAAATATAAATCAATAGGAGGTTTGGCGCTCTTGGTATTCCTTGGTGCTTTTATCTCCGCCTGTTCCTTTGATGAACAGGTAGACCCGAACAGGCCCAGTCTGGCCGGGGTTCTGACCGATGCCTCTGAGAATCAGCTCAACAACCTGGTAGTGGGCGTAGAATCGGCCATGAGGAATTCACTTCCCATACAGACAACCGCCTCGGGAACCATGGCGAGGGAATTGTATCTCTTTGATGCGGATCCCAGGAATACGGGCGACTTGCTGGGGGCCAACGGCGGTAATCTCGACAACAACTCCTTTTATTCCACGGCTCCGTGGGGGGGAAGGTATGTCGCGATCAAGAATGCGAATATCCTGTTGCAGTCCCTGGACAACACCACTTCGGTGACAGATACACAGAAGGCCGGATACAGGGGATTTGCCAAAACGATCATCGCCTTTGAGCTGATAGAGGTTTTGAAGATGTACAACCGGGCCCGAATAGACGTGGCCGACCCGGATAACCTGGGTCCCATCCTTGAGTTCGATGCTGCCCTCTCGGCGGTAAGGGCTTTGCTCGATGAGGCGCTTTCTGACCTCAACAGTGCCGGATCTGAGTTTTCCTTCCCTCTGGCAGGCTTTGACGGTTTCGATACTCCCAGCACCTTTGCCCAGTTCAACAGGGCCACGGCTGCAGTAGCTGCCGTATATGCCGGTGACGGGGGAGCCGCTCTGACCGCCCTCAATGCTTCTTATTTTGATCTGGGAGGGGACCTCAACATCGGACCTAAGCACGTGTTCAGCCTGGACAGTGGGGACCAGACCAACGGACTGTTTAAGATCCCTGACAACAACGGGGACCAGATCATTGTCCATGATTCCTTTATAGCCGATGCGGAGGCAGGAGATACCCGGGTAGACAGCAAGACACTGATCAGATCTAATCCCACCACTCAGGATGATCTGTCCGGGGCTTACCAGACTGCTCTCTATCCCTCCAATATTTCGCCTATCGATATGTGCCGAAATGAAGAGCTCATCCTGGTCTATGCGGAAGCGAATATCCTGACCAATGATCTGACAGAAGCGGAAAATGCACTTAATGTGATCAGGAATTCAGCGAACCTACCTGATATGCCTACAACGATCGCTCCGTATACAGCTGAGGAACTTACAACAGAATTATTAAGGCAAAGGAGGTACTCCCTCTGGTGTGAGAACCACCGTATGTTCGACTTGAGGAGGTATAACCTGT
>NZ_JBFGBM010000083.1:0-10540 GCF_041567615.1 Muriicola sp. | reverse complement strand
TGCCCCTTCAAAGACGCGTGCCCAAATTCGGGTTCAACAATATCAACCGCGTTTCTTACAGGGGGATCAACCTCAGTTCACTTCAGGAACTCGTCGATAACGGGGCGGTTAAGAAAACCGTGACCCTCGAGGACCTGATCGAGAACGGACTGGCCGGAAAGAATGACCTGGTCAAGATCCTGGGTGGAGGTGAACTGAAGGCAGGCCTTAAGGTCACAGTCCACAAATTCACCGGAAGCGCCAAAAAAGCGATAGAAGCTGCCGGAGGCGAAGCAATAACGTTATAAGAGAACGGGCCCTATGAAGAATTTTTTTGAGATCATATCAAATATCTGGAAGATAGAAGAGCTGAGGAAAAGAGTCCTGATGACCCTCGGCCTTTTGCTTGTCTACCGTTTCGGTGCTCAGGTGGTACTTCCCGGTATTGATACCTCACAACTTGCGGCCTTGTCCTCAAATACTGAACAGGGGATCCTGGGTATTCTGAATGCCTTCACAGGAGGTGCATTTGCGAATGCCTCTGTATTTGCCCTGGGGATCATGCCTTACATCTCTGCATCCATTGTGGTACAGCTTATGGGGATAGCCGTACCCTACCTTCAGAAACTCGACAAGGAAGGGGAAAGCGGCCGTAAGACCAAGAATCAGATCACGCGTTGGCTTACCATCGGGATCTGTATCGTTCAGGCACCAGCATACCTGTACAGTCTCGGAGCCCTTGGCGTTCCGGACAGTGCCTTCTTGCTGGGGAAAGGGCTGAACTTTATCATTCCTTCTGTGATCATCCTGGTTACGGGATGTGTCTTTGCCATGTGGCTGGGTGAGAAGATCACCGATAAAGGAATCGGAAACGGTATCTCCCTCCTGATTATGATCGGGATCATCGCCACCATGCCCCAGGCCTTTGTGCAGGAAGCTGTGACAAGGCTCGACGGCAATGGAGGACCCATGCTGATCCTGGTCGAAGTAATCCTCTGGTTTGTCGTGATCCTGGCCTGTGTATTGCTGGTCATGGCCACGCGTAAGATCCCTGTGCAATACGCCAGAAGATCAGCTTCTGGAGGTTATGAAAAGAATATTATGGGCAGCAGGCAGTACATTCCACTGAAACTGAACGCTTCAGGGGTGATGCCGATCATTTTCGCCCAGGCGATCATGTTTGCCCCGGGATTGCTCGGGCGTACCTTTAACGATACGGCCGTCGGGCAGTGGATGGAAGTACAGTTCCAGGATATCTTCGGACTGGCCTACAACATCCTCTTTGCCTTGCTGATTATCATTTTTACCTATTTCTATACGGCTATCACGGTTCCGACCAACAAGATGGCTGATGACCTGAAACGAAGCGGCGGTTTTATCCCCGGAATCAGACCAGGTAAGGAAACAGGTAGTTTTCTGGATAAGATCATGTCGCTGATCACCCTGCCAGGGTCGATCTTCCTGGCCATCATTGCGGTTTTGCCCGCCATCGTGGTGAAACTGATCGATATCCAGTCGGGTTGGGCACTCTTTTACGGAGGTACCTCCCTGTTGATCATGGTGGGTGTGGCCATCGATACAGTACAGCAGGTGAATGCATACCTGTTGAACCGTCATTACGACGGACTCATGAAAACCGGAAAGAACAGAAAAGTAGCATAGGTTATGGCCAAACAAGCAGCAATAGAGCAGGACGGAAGTATCATAGAAGCATTGTCTAACGCCATGTTCCGGGTAGAACTGGAAAACGGGCACGTGGTAACTGCTCATATCTCGGGGAAAATGCGCATGCATTATATCAAGCTTTTGCCCGGGGACAAGGTCAAACTGGAAATGAGTCCATATGACCTTACCAAGGCTAGAATTACATATAGATATTAAGAAACTCGAGACATGAAAGTAAGAGCATCGATAAAGAAAAGAAGTGCCGACTGCAAGATTGTTCGCAGAAAAGGCAGGTTGTACGTAATCAATAAGAAGAATCCCAGATTCAAACAAAGACAAGGGTAATTATGGCAAGAATTGCAGGGGTAGATATCCCAAAACAAAAAAGAGGTGTAATAGCCCTCACCTACATCTTCGGAGTTGGTAAGAGCAGGGCTCAGGAGATCCTTGACAAGGCTGAGGTAAATGCCGATACCAAGGTGTCTGACTGGAATGACGACGAGATCGGTAGGATCCGGGAAGCGGTTTCTTCTTACAAGATCGAAGGGGAGTTGCGTTCAGAGAACCAGCTCAACATCAAAAGGCTCATGGATATTGGTTGTTACCGCGGGATCCGTCACAGATCCGGACTCCCATTGCGCGGCCAGAGGACCAAGAACAATTCCAGGACCCGTAAAGGAAAAAGAAAAACTGTGGCTAACAAGAAGAAAGCTACTAAGTAATACTGCATTAACATGGCAAAGACAGGTACAAAGACAGCTGCAAAATCGACCAAGAAGCGCAAGGTTATCGTTGAATCGACCGGTGAGGCTCATATCACTGCTTCCTTCAACAATATCATTATTTCCCTGACCAATAAGAAGGGAGATGTGATCTCCTGGGCTTCGGCTGGAAAAATGGGATTCAGGGGCTCCAAGAAGAACACTCCTTACGCGGCTCAGATTGCAGCCGAAGAATGTGCAAAAACAGCTCATGAGGCAGGCCTCAGGAAGGTAAAGGTGTACGTGAAAGGACCGGGTAACGGAAGGGAATCCGCTATTCGCTCCCTGCACAATTCCGGGATTGAGGTTACCGAGATCATCGATGTGACCCCAATGCCTCACAACGGTTGCAGGCCTCCTAAAAGAAGAAGAGTTTAATCATTATTTCCTAATTATATTTCTCACAAAAGTGTAGTTACGATTATCGAAGGATAAGCCTTAATTCATAATCACACTTTTAATTTCAAAGAAGATGGCAAGATACACAGGACCAAAATCAAAGATCGCCCGTAAATTCGGTGAAGCGATCTTCGGCGATGACAAATCGTTCGAAAAAAAGAATTATCCACCAGGACAGCACGGGAACAACAGGCGCCGAGGTAAAAAATCGGAATACGCTATCCAGTTGATGGAAAAGCAAAAGGCCAAATACACCTACGGGATCCTGGAACGCCAGTTCCGCAACCTGTTCGCAAGGGCGAACCGAAGCAAGGGTGTTACCGGTGAGGTGCTCCTGCAATTGTGCGAAGCCCGCCTGGACAATGTAGTCTACAGGATGGGGATCGCCCCTTCGAGAAGAGGTGCGAGACAACTGGTCTCCCACAGGCATATCACCGTAAACGGAGATGTCGTTAACATTCCTTCATACTCCCTGAACCCTGGGGATGTCGTAGGAGTAAGGGAAAAATCCAAATCCCTTCAAACCATAGAGGATTCCCTGTCTGCCAACAGCAGTGTTTACGAGTGGATCACATGGAACTCAGAGAAGAAGGAAGGAACCTTTGTTTCAGTTCCCGAGAGGATTCAGATCCCGGAGAACATCAAAGAACAATTAATCGTTGAGTTATACTCTAAATAAACCACATACCTGACTATGGCATTATTTAATTTTCAGAAACCCGATAAAGTTATAATGATCGATTCCTCAGATTTCGAAGGGAAGTTCGAATTCCGCCCTTTGGAACCTGGTTATGGATTGACTGTCGGGAACGCACTCAGAAGAGTATTGCTTTCCTCTTTGGAAGGATTCGCCATTACATCGGTGAGGATAGACAAGGTCGAACACGAATTTTCCGTGATCGAAGGGGTGGTGGAAGATGTTACCGAGATCATCCTCAACTTAAAGCAGGTCCGGTTCAAGAGGCAGATTGACGATGTGAACGAAGAGACCGTTTCAGTTTCTGTCAGCGGTAAAGATCAACTAACTGCCGGGGACTTCCAGAAATTTATTTCCGGTTTCCAGGTATTGAACCCTGAGCTGGTGATCTGCAATATGGATCCCAAGGTGAGTATCAACATGGAGTTGATCATCGAAAAGGGAAGGGGTTATGTTCCCGCTGAAGAGAACAAGAAGTCCAATGCCCCCATCGGCAGCATTGCGGTTGATTCTATTTTCACCCCGGTGAAAAACGTAAAATACAGCATCGAGAATTTCAGGGTTGAACAGAAGACCGATTATGAGAAACTGGTCTTTGAGATCGTTACTGATGGATCTATCCACCCAAAGGAAGCCCTCACAGAGGCAGCCAAGGTGCTGATCCACCACTTTATGCTGTTCTCAGACGAGCGTATCACCCTGGAGGCTGATGAGATTGCCCAGACTGAGACGTACGATGAGGAATCCCTGCATATGAGGCAATTGCTCAAGACCAAACTGGTAGACATGGATCTGTCAGTAAGGGCACTGAACTGTCTGAAAGCTGCAGAGGTAGATACCCTGGGTGACCTGGTATCCTTCAACAAGAACGATCTGATGAAGTTCAGGAATTTCGGTAAAAAATCCCTGACTGAGCTGGAAGAACTCGTAATCAACAAAGGTCTCAACTTCGGTATGGACCTTTCAAAATACAAATTAGATAAAGATTAAATTTCGCCTATGACCCCGGATGTAAAAATACGGGTCAGAAGGTAATATAGCACGAAACCATGAGACACGGTAAGAAAGTCAATCACTTGAGCAGGAAGACAGCCCACAGGTCGGCTATGCTGGCTAACATGGCCTGTTCCCTGATCGAGCACAAAAGGATAAACACCACGGTAGCCAAAGCCAAGGCCCTGAAACAGTTCATAGAGCCACTGATCACCAAGTCGAAGGCTGAGAACAACCAGTCACTGGAGAAAGGTACGCACAACAGGCGTGTCGTATTCAAGAACCTCCGCGACAAATACGCGGTATCCGAACTGTTCAGTACAGTGGCGGAAAAGGTGGGAGACCGCCCGGGAGGTTATACCCGAATCATCAAACTGGGTAACCGTCTGGGTGACAACGCCGATATGGCTATGATCGAACTTGTCGACTTCAACGAGGTCTACAACGCAGGCAAAGCCAAGAAGAAGAAATCTACCCGTAGGAGCAGGGGATCTAAAAAGTCCCAACCTGCCGCTGAGGTGACTGAGACAGCCCAGGATGCGGAAGTGGTTGAAGCAAATGCTCCTGAAGCCAAAAAGGAAGAGAAAGCCGAGCCTAAGGCTGAAGCTAAAACTGAGAAGCCAAAGGCGGAAGCTTCTGAAAAGGCAGAGAAAAAAGATGCGGATGAAACTAAATCAGATGACTCCAAAGCATAAGATGTTTACAACGTCTGGAAAATTGAAAAGGATAGGCCTAAAAGCCTGTCCTTTTTTTCTTTTTATTTGTGAAACTTAAAAAAAACAGTTCAATGAAGTATCAATCCAAGAAGAAGGCACTGATCTTACTTGCCGATGGCACCATATTCTACGGAAAATCCGTGGGAAATACCGAAGGAACGGCTTTTGGAGAGGTTTGTTTTAACACGGGGATGACAGGGTACCAGGAGATCTTTACGGATCCGTCCTATTTCGGGCAATTGATGGTCATGACCAACGCCCATATCGGGAACTACGGGGCCAATGCTGATGAGGTGGAATCCGATTCTGTGAAGATAGCCGGTCTTATCTGTAAAAATTTCAGCTATGAATACTCCCGCCCCGATGCGGACGGCAGCCTGCTTGATTTCCTCAGGGATAACAACCTCCTGGCAATTTCGGATGTGGATACACGTGCCCTGGTAAGCTATATCCGGGACCACGGGGCCATGAATGCCGTGATCTCCACCCGTGTAGATGAGATTGATGCACTGAAGGAAGAACTCAAAAAGGTTCCCAGCATGGAAGGCCTGGAACTCTCCTCCAAGGTCTCGACCAAAGAGCCGTATTACTACGGGGATGAAAATGCGACCTTCAGGATCGCTGCTCTGGATATAGGAATCAAGAAGAACATCCTGAGAAACCTCGCAGCCCGGGATGCCTACATCAAGGTCTTTCCGTACGACACCCCCTTCTCTGAGCTGGAAGCTTGGAATCCACACGGATACTTCATTTCAAACGGGCCTGGAGACCCTGAGCCCCTGAAGGGCGTGATTGAGACCGCCAAACAGATCATAGCTCAGGACAAACCTCTTTTCGGGATCTGCCTGGGGCATCAGATCATAGCGCTGGCCAACGGTGTGTCTACCTATAAGATGTTCAATGGTCACAGGGGTATCAACCACCCGGTGATCAACCTCAAGACGGGGAAGGGTGAGATCACCTCACAAAACCACGGTTTTGCGATCAACAGGGAAGAGACCGAAGCCAATCCCGAATTGGAGATCACCCATGTGCATCTCAATGACAACACCGTTGCCGGGATACGGATGAAGAACAAGAACGTATTCTCAGTGCAGTACCATCCCGAAGCCAGTCCGGGGCCACATGATGCCACGTATCTGTTCGACCAGTTTTTTGAGCTGATCAGGGCGCAGGCGGATATCAATGTGTCTGTCTGAGGTGGGAATTCCGGAGGGGATTGTTCAGGGAAACCCCGACATTTCCAGAGTCCTTTTGTATCTTTAGCGCTTTATAAATCAACCAGAAAAATTACAATATTATGAGTATAATCCTCGATGTACACGCCCGTCAGATATTTGATTCCAGGGGCAATCCAACAGTAGAAGTAGATGTCATCACCCAGAATGGGGTCATGGGGAGGGCAGCGGTCCCTTCAGGTGCCTCTACGGGAGAACACGAAGCTGTGGAACTGAGAGACGGAGGAAAGTCCTACATGGGAAAAGGAGTCATGAAGGCCGTAGAGAACGTGAACAACGTGATCGCCGAAAAGATAAGGGGAATGATGGTATTTGATCAGAACCTCATTGACAAGACCATGATAGAATTAGACGGCACCCCCAACAAGTCCAAGCTGGGGGCCAATGCCATCCTGGGCGTTTCTCTCGCAGTGGCCAAGGCGGCGGCAGATGAAATGGGGATTTCCCTCTACCGTTACGTGGGAGGTGTAAGCGCGAATACCTTGCCGGTTCCCATGATGAATATCATCAATGGAGGGTCGCATTCAGACGCTCCTATCGCCTTCCAGGAATTTATGGTGATGCCGGTGAAGGCGAAGAGTTTTTCACACGCCATACAGATGGGAACGGAGATATTTCACCACCTTAAAAAAGTACTTCACGATCGCGGACTCAGTACTGCGGTAGGGGATGAGGGCGGATTCGCCCCCACCCTTAAAGGTACCGAGGATGCACTCGATACCATCGGCATGGCCGTAAAGAACGCAGGCTACAGCTTCGGGGATGAGGTCATGGTCGCCCTGGATTGCGCTTCAGCTGAATTCTATGTGAACGGGAAGTACGATTACACGAAATTTGAAGGGGACAAGGGGGCCGTGCGCACCTCTGAGGAGCAGGCAAAATACCTGGCATCCCTCTGCGAGAAATATCCCATCATCTCCATAGAGGACGGAATGGATGAAAACGACTGGAAAGGCTGGAAGATCCTTTCCGATCTGATCGGAGACAAGGTACAGCTGGTGGGAGACGACCTGTTCGTGACCAACGTGACCCGCTTGTCCAGGGGTATCGCTGAAGGGATAGCCAATTCCATCCTGATCAAGGTCAACCAGATCGGGACCCTTACCGAGACCATCGCGGCCGTGAATATGGCCAAGAATGCCGGGTATACCAGTGTGATGTCTCACAGGTCAGGGGAAACGGAAGACAATACCATTGCCGATCTTGCCGTGGCCTTGAACACCGGGCAGATCAAAACGGGTTCCGCTTCCAGGTCGGACCGTATGGCCAAGTACAACCAGTTACTCAGGATAGAGGAAGAACTCGGGGAAGTTGCCTATTACCCGGGTCAGCATGCGTTCAAAGTAGGACAATGATATTATTGTGTCATCCAAAAAAGCCCTTCGAAAACCCGAGGGGCTTTTTTATGTTCCTGAAAACCGTGAAGTGGAGCTCGTGATCTTTTGACCTGTAAACGGGATCAGGAGTGATAAAATTCCCTTAAATCTCGGTAGAATGCCCCTCTCAATCATTGTTAAGAAGTCCCCTTTTTCCTATCTTTATCACCCTGTCTAAACATTACCAAAATCATCTCCATGAAAGATAAAGCAACACTAGAATACCAAGGGAAAAAATTCGAATTCCCCGTGGTGGAAGGTACCGAGAAAGAACTGGCTATTGACATTAAAAAACTGAGGTCGACCACGGGTATGATCACCCTGGACCCCGGCTATAAGAACACCGGTTCCTGCGAAAGTGCTATCACTTATCTGGACGGAGAAAAGGGCATACTGAGATACAGGGGGTACAACATAGAGGAATTGGCAGAGAAGGCCGATTTTCTGGAAGTGGCCTATCTGTTGATCTTCGGTGAATTGCCGAACAAGGAACAACTACACAAATTCCACGAAGACATCAAACACGAATCCCACGTGGATGAAGAGATGAAGAAGATCCTGGATGCCTTCCCGAAGTCGGCCCATCCGATGGGAGTTTTATCCTCCCTGACCAGTGCGCTGATCGCATTCAACCCTTCTTCGGTCAACATTACCTCTGAAAGGGATATGTACCACGCCATCATACGCATTATGGCGAAGTTCCCCGTTCTGGTTGCCTGGACGATGCGGAAACAAAAAGGCCTGCCATTGGACTACGGGGATGATTCCCTGGGCTATGTGGAGAACCTCCACAAAATGATGTTCAAAAGGCCTAACAAAGAATACATAAAAAACAAGATCGTCATCGATGCCCTGGACCAATTGCTGATCCTCCACGCCGATCACGAACAGAACTGCTCTACATCTACCGTGAGGATTACGGGTTCTTCCCACGCCGGTCTCTTTGTCTCCCTCTCTGCGGGAATTTCGGCCTTATGGGGCCCGCTTCACGGAGGTGCCAACCAGGCGGTTCTGGAAATGCTTGAAGCGATCGCAGCAGATGGGGGCGATACCCAAAAATACATGAACAAGGCCAAGGATAAAGACGATCCTTTCAGGCTTATGGGCTTTGGTCACAGAGTGTATAAGAACTTTGACCCAAGGGCAAAGATCATCAAAAAGGCAGCGGATGAGGTGCTGGGCGACCTCGGTATTGAAGACCCCATTCTCTCCATTGCCAAAGGACTTGAAAAAGTGGCTCTTGAAGATCCGTATTTTGTAGAACGCAAGTTATATCCCAATGTCGACTTCTATTCAGGGATCATCTACCGGGCCCTCGGGATCCCCACAGAGATGTTTACCGTTATGTTCGCTATGGGAAGACTGCCCGGCTGGATCGCCCAATGGCGTGAAATGCGTTTGAGGGGCGAACCCATAGGAAGGCCCAGACAGGTCTACATAGGAGAGAATCAGCGATCTTTTGTACCCCTGAACAAGCGCTAGAATACCCCTGCATGTTACGACTCAATGTACGTGATGAAACCTCACCCTTAAAGGCTGTGGTTTTGGGCAGGGCTGAAAGTTCCGGCCCTGTTCCCAAGGCAGAGGATGCCTATGATCCCAAATCCCTGGAACACATCCTGGCGGGGACCTACCCCAGGGAAGAAGACATGATCAGGGAGATGGATGCTTTTGACGCGGTCCTAAAGAAACACGGGGTCAGGGTCATCAGGCCCGAGGTTCTAAAGGATTGCAATCAGATCTTTTCACGGGATATCGCATTTGTCATTGAAGATAAGCTCATCAAGGCCAATATCCTGCCTGAGAGGGAAAAGGAATTCGAGGCGATCCTACATGTCCTGGACGTGATCGATCCCGAGAAAATTCTCGTTCCTCCTCCTGCAGTGCACGTAGAAGGAGGGGATGTGATGCCCTGGAAGGAGTATATCTTTGTAGGGACATACCGCGGAGATGACTACGCCAGCTATATAACGGCCAGGACCAACGCGGCTGCGGTCGCCTACCTGCAGGAACAGTTTCCGCACAAGGTGGTCAAGTCCTTCGATCTGAGAAAATCCAACACCGATCCAAGACAGAATGCGCTCCATCTGGACTGCTGCTTCCAGCCCATCGGCAAAGACAAGGCCATCCTCCATAAAAACGGCTTTTTGGTGGAAGAGGAGTACCGGTGGCTGTTGAATTATTTCGGTCCGGAAAACGTCTTTGAGATCAGCAGTGAGGAAATGTATCAGATGTTCAGCAATGTGTTTTCGATCTCTCCTGAGGTGATCGTATCCGAGCGCTCCTTTACCCGACTCAACACCTGGTTGCGCGAAAAGGGATTTACCGTAGAGGAGGTTCCCTATGCGGAAATTGGCAAGCAGGAAGGGCTGCTGAGGTGCAGTACCCTGCCTTTGGTCAGGGAATAGGTCGGTGTAGGAGTATCAAATTTCTTATCACATTCCCAAAATTATAATCGTCTAAAGGATTAACTTTGACCTGTAATAAGTTGCCTTATGCAGATCACCAATACCATCCTCATGGTCAGGCCCGTGCGCTTCCGGATGAACGAGGAAACCGCAGTGAATAATTATTTCCAGGAGGATCTGGACATCAAGAACCAGACGATCAACCTCAGGGCGCAAAAGGAGTTCGATGATTTTGTGGCCGTTTTAAGGTCGCACGGGGTGGAAGTGATTGTGGTGGATGATATTTATGAAAGGGACACCCCGGATTC
>NZ_JBFGBM010000082.1:0-10542 GCF_041567615.1 Muriicola sp. | reverse complement strand
GCACCCAACCAGGGTGATCATCATTGCCGTAAGCAGAATAAGTGCATTCTTCATTGTTATGTCAATTTAGGGTGTTTCATTTACTGTTTCTCTTTCGATCTCGAATATCGTGATCACGGCTTTTAGGGGGACGTTTACCCCTATCTTGTTTTTATCGCCTAAATATCCGTATCCCAGAGAGGAAGGGAAAAGGAAGGTCGCGGTTTCCCCTTCTTTCATGAGTTTGATGCTGTTCCTCAAGCCGGGGAAGAGTTCCTGTTTGTCTACTTTGTAGGTCTGCAAACCTATTTCTTCCGGAGTGTAGATCGTATCATTATCCAGGGTGAGCAAGGTGTAAGTGTACCGAACGAGGTCATCGGTCTGGGGAGTGTAATCCGACACCTCATTCTTCAGGTCATAGGCGTACCAGCTTCCCTCGGAAGTAGAGGTGTATTCCTTTAAGCTGTCATTTTCAATCACACGGAGGATGCGTTCCTCTTCTTCTGCCAGTAATTTCCTGTTCCTTTCCACGGATTCTTTGATAAATGAACCCGATTTCACTTTCACGGGCTTTCTGGGTTCCGGTCCCTGGCAGGCCATGACCAGGAATGCCAAAAATAAGGGCAAGACCTTTCTCATTTGTTCAGTTCTTTTTGGTGTTTCGGGAGCAGACTCCTGAAATAAGAGACGGTTTCTTCCATGGATTGAGTACTCCTTCCCCCGGCTGCATTGGTATGGCCTCCCCCGTTAAAATAGGCCCGCGCAAATTCATTGACCGAAAAATCGCCTTCAGACCGCAAGGAGATCTTGATGATCCCTTCGTCCTTGTTCTCAATAAAGATCACTGCCAGCCGGATTCCCGCCAGGGTAAGACCGTAATTCACAAAACCTTCTGTATCTCCTTTTTTGAATTGGTGCCTGTCTAGCTCCTCCTGGCTCAGCGTGATGTAAGCCGTACTGTATTCCGGCAGGATCACCATATTGTTCAGGGCACACCCTAAAAGGTGCAGCCTGCCCGGGGTGTTGGTGTCAAAGATCATACGGTGGATCTCCGAACTCCTGGCCCCCTTGTCTATGAGGAATGCCGCTACTCTGTGAGTCAGGCTCGAAGTGGAGGCGTATTTGAAGGAACCTGTATCGGTAAGGATCCCTGCATATAGGCAATCCGCTATCTGAGGGGTGATGTCGTCCTTACTGCCAAGGGCGTCTATGGTGTGAAAGACCATTTCGCAGGTGGAGCTAATTCTCGGGTCGGAATACCTGATGCGGGCGTAGTCGGCCGGACTCTGATGGTGATCGATCATCACGAAGGGCGCTTGCAGCTGTTGCAGGGTCTCTTCCATTTGACCCACCCTGGTGAGATCGTTGAAATCCAAAGTAAAGACCACTTCTGCAGTTTTGAGGATCTCTGAGGCCTCCTCTGCCTGTTTATCAAAGATCATCACGGTCTCGGTACCCGGCATCCACTTGAGGAATTCAGGGTAGTCGTTCGGGCTGATCACAGCAGGACCGTGCCCTTTCATCTTCAGGAAATGATACAAGGCAAGGGAAGCTCCAATGGCGTCACCATCAGGGTTCTTGTGGGGGACGATCGCTATTTTTTTCGGAGTGCTAAGCAGGGTTTTCAAAGCCCCGGCATCGGCTGAATTCATGCGTGCAAAGATACGACTATTTGATATATCCACGCGAACCCCTCTTAAGAAGATCCTGTGATCTTTTGCTGAGGTATTATCAGGAAATACCCAAAAAGGAGAACGTGCTTTTCGGGAAGAGTGTATTCTTTTACCTTAGCAATAAATAGGTCCGCATGAAGAAATACATATTCGCAATACCGATCTTCCTCGTCTTACTTGCCTGTAAATCCCTGCCCACTGGAGAAAGCCTTCAATCGCAAGGCGATTTTACCATAACCTTCGGGTCCTGTAACAAGCACAATGTGCGTAACAAATTGTGGGATGATGTGCTGGCCGCGAATCCGGATGTCTGGATCTGGGGAGGCGATATTGTGTATGCCGATACCAGTGACCCCTCAGAAATCGCTGCCATGTACACGGCTCAAAGGGAGGTACCCGGGTACAGGGCATTGCTGGAAAAGATCCCGGTCATCGGTACCTGGGATGACCACGATTACGGGTTAAATGACGGGGGAGAGGAGTTCGTTTCAAAGAAGGACAGCCAGCAAGTCTTCCTTGATTTCCTGGGTGTGGAAAGGGATGATCCCAGAAGGGACAGGGAAGGGGTGTACGCTTCTCACGAATACGTTAGGCCGGAAGGCAAAATAAAAATTCTGGTCCTCGATACACGGTACTTCAGGACCCCCCTTACTCCGGCGGAGGAAAAAGGCAAAAGATACCGACCCGGAACCTATGGAGAAGGCACCATCCTGGGGGAGGCACAGTGGTCGTGGCTGCATGGGGAGCTTGAGAATTCGGATGCTGATTTCAACGTAATCGTGAGCAGTATACAGGTGCTTTCCGCGGAGCACGGATTTGAGACCTGGGGGAATTTTCCTGCAGAGGTTGACAAACTCAAGCGAACGATCGCAGACTCCGGTGCAAAAGGGGTCATCATCCTGTCGGGAGACCGACATATTTCGGAATTTTCGAGCACTTCGGTTGATGGATTATCTTTTCCTCTTGTCGATTTTACCAGCAGTGGCCTGACCCACGTCTATACCTCCTATTCAGGTGAACCCAATCCATTCAGGAAAGGAGAGGTGGTTTCCAAAAAAAGTTTCGGGGCTCTGGAGTTCGATTTCGAAACGAAACGCGTGCACTTCAGGATGGTCGGGGATCGGGGCGAAGTCCTGGGAGAACTCTGGCAACCGTATTAATGTTGTAGGTTGCGATAAGATAGCGTACTTTTGCCGAAAATTTTTTAGAATGACAGGAAAAAGAACATTTACCATGATCAAACCCGATGCCGTAGAGAACGGGCATATCGGGCCTATCCTGGAGAAGATAACCTCTGCGGGATTTAAGATCATCGCCATGAAATATACCCAGCTAAGCAAAAGGGATGCACGCGAATTCTACGCCATCCACAAGGAGAGGCCTTTTTTCAATGAGCTGGTCGAATTCATGACCCGTGGGCCCATCGTATCGGCCATCCTGGAAAAGGACAATGCAGTGGAAGATTTCAGGGCGCTGATAGGTTCCACCAACCCTGCTGAGGCAGCAGAAGGCACGATCCGAAAGCTATTCGCAAAGGACATTGGTGAAAACGCGATACACGGATCAGACAGTGATGAGAATGCAGCCATTGAAGGGGCATTCCACTTCTCCGGCAGGGAGATCTACTGACCTGTACAAATGATTCTTAAAGAAAGGCTTCCTGCATAGGGAAGCCTTTTTTGTTGTAGTGGATTGAATCAGCGAAGGATGATCTTCCTGACCACTTCCCTTCCTAATTCTTCGTTTAACAGATCGATAATCTTGGATTTCCCCAGACTGAGTTCTTCCCTCAGCACGGAGGAGGAAAGGGAAACATAGAGGGTATCCTCCCTGAGCTCAATCCCTGTGGTGTAATTGTTCACACCATTACCCATCAGGTTGACCCATGACTCCCTCACGTGCACCTTGTCCAGACCTTTCTGTAACTTGTTGGAGGAGATGAAGTCCTGCAGGGCCTCTCCCAGGCTTAGATTATTCTTTTTACGAACCATCCTCTTCCAGATTAATCGGTTGATACCTTTTATAAAGATAGCGAATCTGATCCGTATTGATGACCGAGAAATGCGAGGAGGTCAGGGATTCGATCTTTTCTTCCCAGGCACTCATCTGGTTCTTGTATTCCATATAAAAACCACCATCCCTTGAAGAAATAGTGAATTCCTCCGCATCGTCTGAAGTGATGAAACTCCCGTCGGGAAGGGGTTGTACTTTCTTTCGATACCCGGACATCCCGGAGGTCTCGATGTAGTCTACGGTCGTATTGAGATCGTACTTCTTGCTATCCCCCGATGGAAATACCACTTCTTCGATCTCCCAGTATCCGTCTAGGTAACCCAGGTCTTCTCGTTTTATTTCCTGTCTGCAGGAAACCATCAGAAATAGAAAAATCAGGGTGATGATAGGTCTCATATTACAAAGGAAACATTTTATAAGTCTGGTGTATTTCTTTGATGATCTTTTCTGTCCGATCGGCATGGGTGTCGCTGATAAAGATCTGCCCGAAATTCTCGTCCTCCACCAGAGAGATGATGTGGGCAACGCGGTTCTCATCCAGTTTGTCGAAGATATCGTCCAGTAACAGGATAGGAGTGGTGCCCACCCTTTTTTTGAGGAGGTGAAACTGGGCGAATTTCAGGGCGATCAGGAAGGATTTCTGTTGTCCCTGGCTCCCGAATTTCTTGATGGGGTAGGATTCGATCTCAAAATCCAGGTCGTCCTTGTGAACCCCCACACTGGTGTATTGAAGCGCCTTGTCTCGTTCCAGGTTGGCAGCCAGCAATTCTGAGAGGGAAGCCTCGTGCAGTCCCGAATTATATACGAGGTTGACGATCTCACTTCCCCCGGAGATCAGCCCGTACTGTTCCCGGAAGACCGGGACAAAATTCTTCAGGAAGTCGGCCCGTTTCCCGTAGATGTACTGCCCGTGTACCTCCAGCTGCTGATTATAGACCTCCAGGGTATCTGCATCAAAAGTGTGGTTAGCAGCGAAGTATTTCAGCAGGGCATTTCTCTGGGAAACTGCCTTCTGGTAGGTGATCAGGGCGTGGAGATATTCGGGATCCGACTGGGAGATGACGCCGTCCATGAATTTTCTGCGTGTCTCACTGCCCTCTATGATCAGGTCCCTGTCTGCAGGGGAAATGATCACCAGGGGCAGCAGGCCGATGTGCTCCGAGAGCTTATCATAAGCTTTTCCGTTCCGACGTATGACCTTTTTGACGTTTCGTTTCAGGGAACAGACGATTTTCTCTTCCCTCCCGTTGAGCTGGAATTTGCCTTCGATCACAAAGAAGTCTTCCCCGTGCCTGATATTCTGTGTGGCGATGGGATTAAAATAGCTCTTCCCGAAGGAGAGGTGATAGATGGCGTCGAGCATGTTGGTCTTCCCCCTGCCGTTGTTCCCCACAAAGCAATTGATCTTCGAATCGAACTCGCATTCGATATCGCTGAAGTTCTTGTAGTTGAGGAGGGAAATCTTCTCGAGATGCATGAAAAGCGTAATTCAAATTGGGTTCTCAGACCCATTGCGGACCAAAAATAACAAATAAATACCCTACGGTTTTCGATAAAAACTTTATTTTTGCGCGATCAATTAGAGGAACTATGGCAACATACAAAAAGAGGGGATACAAGCCGAAGAACAAGGAAGAGGAAAGAACCCTTGCAGAACAGGGAAGCACCACCGCTGAGGTGTTCAGTGCCCTGGATGAAAGCGCATCCAGGTCGGAACAATGGGTGGCCAGGAACCAGAACTACATCCTCGGAGTGATCGGTGTGATCGCGGTGGCTGTGCTGGGATATCTTGGGTATAACCAGTTCGTTCAGGAGCCGAGAAATGCCAGTGCTGCCAATGAGATGCTCTACCCTAACCAATACTTCAATCAGGCCCTGGAAGGCACGGCAGAAAAAGATTCACTTTTCCTCCTCGCTTTGAATGGGGCTGAAGGGAAATACGGCTACCTCGATATCATTGAGGAGTACTCCGGAACTCCTTCAGCAAATATAGCGACCTATGCCGCGGGTATGGCTTTTAAGGAACTGAAACAATACGACAAGGCGATCGAATACCTGGAGCAGGTGAACCCTGATGAGGAGATCACTGCATCCCTCGCCCTGGGCGGGATCGGAGATGCCTTTTTCCAACTGGGCCAGGCTGCGGATGCCCTAGGCTATTACGAAAAGGCCTTTGCTGAGGATGACAACACCCTTACCACGCCTTTATACCTTCACAAAGCCGGTATTGCAGCTCTGGAACTGGGGCAAAAGGAAAAGGCGCTGAAATACTTTCAGCGCATCAAGGATGATTACCCGGATGCCAACGAGGCCAGGAATATCGACGCCTTTATAGGGATGGCCCAAACCCAGTAGGCATGGCTACGGCTAACAAGAATCTTTCACAATACGACAGGGCACAAATACCCGATGCCTCCGACCTGGAGATTGGGATCGTAGTTTCTGAATGGAATGAAGCCATCACAGAAGCCCTCTACCAGGGAGCACATTCGGCCCTTCTGGAATGTGGGGTGGCTGAAGACCGTATTACACGCTGGAACGTACCCGGGAGTTTTGAACTCACCCATGGTTGCAAAAAAATGATCGAAGAAACAGGCCCGGATGCTGTGATCGCGATCGGAAGTGTGATCCGGGGAGAGACCAAGCACTTCGATTTCGTATGCAGTGCTACTGCCCAGGGGATCAAAGACCTCAATGTTCTCACCGATACCCCTGTCATCTTTTGCGTCCTGACCGATGACACCCTGCAACAAGCCCAGGACCGGAGCGGAGGAAAGCATGGGAATAAGGGCACGGAAGCCGCTATCGCCGCCATTAAAATGGCCGTTTTGGGGAGATAAGCCCGTACCCCACAGTACTTACCTGGTGTTAACAATTTTTGGGAAGCTTCCTACAGCACTTTTTTTATAATTAAGTACTTTTGATGGAGGAGCGATATGGGACGATTTACGAGACTGCGAAAGAACAAGAAATTCAACTACTCACCGAAATACTACGATGATAAGGGGGAGGGCAGTCCCTATAAGATCGAACGCAAACTCGACAGATACCGGACCACTGCCGATTCACCCGGGGGTATTAAGTCGAGATGGAGTGCCGCCATGTCTGACCTCAGGAGGAGTGCAGACAGGAATTACAGGCTCCGGTTCCTGGTAATCCTCGCTGTTCTGATCCTCATATTTTTGTATCTCATAGATTTCGACATTTCCATATTTATTCCTGAATAATGGCAGATCTTATCCATCTCTTGCCGGACCATGTGGCCAACCAGATCGCGGCTGGGGAGGTCGTACAAAGACCTGCCTCCGTGGTCAAGGAACTGCTGGAGAATGCTGTGGATGCAGGGGCTACCGAGATCAAACTCATCGTAAAGGACGGAGGGAAAGCCCTGATCCAGGTAGTGGATGACGGAAGCGGAATGAGTGAGACCGATGCGCGTATGAGCTTTGAGCGTCACGCCACTTCCAAAATTCGGAGTGCAGAGGATCTGTTTCAACTGCATACCAAAGGTTTCAGGGGGGAAGCCCTGGCTTCTATTGCGGCCATAGCGCACGTGGATTTGCAAACCAGACCGGCAGACGAAGAAGTGGGGACCCATATCCGTATCGAGGGGAGTAAAATCATTTCCCAGGAAGCGGAGGTGTGTCCACAAGGTACTTCCATATCTGTCAAGAATCTGTTCTTCAATATTCCGGCCAGGCGAAATTTTTTGAAATCCAATGCGGTAGAATTCAGACATATCACAGATGAATTCCACCGGGTGGCTCTGGCACACCCCGGGATAAGCTTTCAGTTTTACCACAATGGGAGCGAATTGTTTCATCTCGATGCCACTACCTTAAGGAAACGGATCACCGCAATCTTCGGCCACCGAATGGATGAAAAACTCGTCCCGGTGGAAGAAGAAACTCAGGTCGTTGAGATCAGCGGTTTTATATGCAAACCGGAATACGCCAAAAAGAGCAGGGGGGAACAATTCTTCTTTGTCAACGATCGATTTATCAAAAGTTCATATCTGCATCATGCTGTGGCATCGGCCTTTGAAGGATTGCTTAAACCTGACGTGCATCCGGGGTATTTCCTCTACCTGCAGGTAGATCCGAATTCCATCGACATCAATATTCACCCCACAAAGACTGAGGTAAAGTTCGATGACGAACATAGCCTCTACGCCATTTTAAGGGCTGCGGTGAAGCACGGGTTAGGCCAGTTCCACCTGGCGCCCATGCTCGATTTTGAGAAGGACCAGAACCTGGAGACACCTTATGCCTACAGGAATAAGGAAGCCGAGGTCCCGGGGATCTCCGTAAATCGGGGTTTCAATCCCTTTGAGGAGAACTCGTCAAGAATTTCCTACCAGGGCGGTTACCAGAAAAAATCAGCAGAGGGATGGGAGAACCTTTTTGTGGACCTGGAGTCAGGTTCGCAGAAGCAGGACTCCTTCAGCAGCGTTCACTTTGAATCAGAGGTAGTAACGGGTTCCATATTCCCTGACGCCGAGGGCGATGAACCCAGTGAAGGCACTACTTTTCAGCTGCGCAGGAAATACATCGTCACCACGATCCGCTCGGGCATGCTGATCATAGACCAGCAAAGGGCACACCAAAGGGTGTTGTATGAAAAATTTCTCAGGAGCATGACCGTAAAGGAAAGTCTCAGCCAGCAACTCCTCTTTCCCGTTGCCCTTCATTTCTCACCCAATGAACGGCATATTCTGGCAGAACTGTCAGATCATTTGCAGGCCCTGGGCTTTGTCTTTGAAGATACAGAAGATGATGATATAGCGGTCAAGGGATTGCCGCCTATGGTCCCCGAAAAGGAGGTGGCATCCGTCCTGGACGGGCTTATCTCAGGCTATAAGCAAGGAAATGAGGGAAACCTCTCACAGTCTGATATGCTGGCCAAAGCTATGTGCAGTGCTGTGAGCGTGAAAACGGGAGACCGGATGGACAGGGTTTCTCAGCTTGCCCTGGTCAATGATCTCTTTGCCTGTAAGGAATCTATGCTGAGTCCGTTCAATAAACCGATCTTTATCACCTTAACCGAAAACGAAATCGACAATAAATTCAAATAGATGGGAAGACTAACCGGTGCTATCAAACACCTGCTGATCATTAATATCCTCTTTTTCGTCGCCACGGCTCTCTACGGGGAGCAGATGTACCAATGGTTCTCCCTCTGGTTTCCGGAGAATGAGAACTTCGACCTCTGGCAGATCCTCTCCCATATGTTCATGCACGGAGGTTTTATGCATATCCTGTTCAATATGTATGCCCTGTGGGCATTCGGCTCGCCCCTGGAACAGATGTGGGGGAAAAATAAATTTCTCTTTTTCTATTTTTCAGCGGGGATAGGGGCTGCACTGATCCATACGGGGGTGAATTATTACTATTTCAATGAGGGAATGGATGTGCTTCTCGGCTCAGGGCTCACCCGGCCTGAGATCATGGATATCATTTCCCAGGGGAAATTTAATCCGGCCTGGTACAACCTGGCTCCCAGGAGTACGATAGATAACTTCCTGATGGCCTACAGTACCCCGGCGGTAGGAGCCTCCGGTGCCATTTACGGGATCCTGGTTGCTTTCGGGATGTCTTATCCCAACAGCGAACTTTTTCTTATTTTTCTTCCCATTCCTATCAAAGCGAAGTATTTTATTCCCGTACTTATTGGCCTCGACCTCTTTTCCGGCGTTACGGGATATTCTATCTTTGGCCAGGGGATCGCGCACTTCGCCCATGTGGGGGGGGCCTTGTTCGGATTTATCATGATGTGGTACTGGAAAAGGAACCAGTTCAATAAAAACAGATGGGATTGATGTTATGAGTACAGGAGGATTGAGATACCAATATGCCCGCCTGAATTTTGCGGAAAAGCTAATCGTGATCAACGTCGCGGTATTTATCCTTAATGCCCTTTTGCCATTTCTTCTGGGGCTGGGAAGAAATGCCATTTCCCAGTGGTTCGAATTACCGGTAGACCTCATGGCTTTCTTATCCCAGCCCTGGTCTATTGTTACCTATTCCTTTTTCCACGCTGATTTTTTCCACCTTTTTTGGAATATGCTATTGCTGTATTTTTCAGCCAGGATCTTCCTGAACCTATTCTCCGCGCGCAAGCTGATCAATGTGTATTTTCTGGGTGTGATCCTGGGAGGCCTGTTGTTTGTGCTGAGCTATAACGTCTTTCCGGTCTTCCTGGGTTCCAATTCGGCCATCATCGGGGCATCTGCCGGGGTTACGGCAGTGCTTATCTTTATTTGTGCTTATATACCCAACCAGGAGGTGCGGGTGATTTTCTTTAACGTCAAGCTTTGGTATATAGGGGCATTCTTTGTGCTGGTCGACCTGATCTCTATCCCCGCCAGTAATTCCGGAGGGCATTTGGCCCACCTGGGTGGAGCCTTGCTCGGCTACGTATATGCCCGCCAGCTTATCAAAGGGAAGGATATAGGAGAAGGTTTCGCCAGGATGCTGGACAGCCTGGGTTCCCTATTCAAATCCCGGGACAAGAAGGCACCACTAAAAACCGTCTATCGCAAAAAGAACACTACTTCCGGTTCCAAGATCGATTACGACAAGGAGAGTCGCCAGCGTAAAATTGACGGTATCCTCGACAAGATCAGCAAGTCGGGCTATGAAAGCCTTTCCAAGGCGGAAAAGGATTTTCTGTTTAAGGCAGGGAAGGAAGACTGATTTCCAATGAAACGATCAAGCTTGTTCATCTTCGCCGCGAAAGGCGTTTTGTTCCTCCTTTCCTTTCTCTTGATTGCCGCCTGCCTGTATGGAACAATTTGGGATGCCGACATCGTATTTTTCGATCTTCTCGCCCTAGTGCTCCCCTATCTCGTGATTGCAAATCTGTTTTCAGGTCTCTT
>NZ_JBFGBM010000081.1:0-10592 GCF_041567615.1 Muriicola sp. | reverse complement strand
TGGTCTGCATGGGCCGAGAGGCTTTCGAGGTGGACCACCTCTGCCTCCACCCGGTAATCCTTCCCAAAGATCCTCAGGCTTTTCTCCCCTTCAAGCAACTTTCGGCCACGTGTTCCTTCGGCCTGGTATCCCACCAGTAGGACCGTGGTATTCTTTTTATCAAGGGTCTTGGTCAAATAGGTCAGTATACGCCCCCCCGAGATCATACCGCTTCCGGCCACCACGATCTTTGGCCTGGGATCATCGATGGTCCTCCATGTGTCCCTGTAACTGCTCACCAGGGTCATGTGTTTGAACATCGCCCTGAAATCGGCTTCCGGGATCTTATGCCAGGAGGGAAAATCCCTGAATACCCCAAGGACATCAGCCCCCATCGGACTGTCTACGAATATCGGTATGCCCGGTATATTGTTTTTCCGGTACAATTTCCAGAGGATGAGCATCAACAGCTGGAGTCGCTCTACCGCAAAAGACGGGATCAGCAGAGTACCCCTTTCTTCTATCGTTCTGTGGATAAGGGTAATCAGGGTATTTTCTACCTCTTCTTCCGGATGTAAGCGGTCTCCGTAGGTACTCTCCATAAACAGGTAATCGGCCCATCTCGGTCTTTCCGGGTCCCTCAGCAGCAGGTCATCCCTCCTGCCGATATCCCCTGAGAACACAAAATGCTTTCCCCCTATCCTGATCGTGATATAGGTCGCCCCGATAATATGCCCGTTATAGGACCATTTCACTGAAATATCTTCTCCGAGTTCCTGCCATTCGTCCAGGGGTACGGCCCTGAACAGTTTAACCGCAGCTTCGGCCTCTTCCCGGGTGAAAAAAGGGAGAGCTGGTTGATGTTTGGAATATCCCCCTTTGTTTGCTTTTTCTGCCTCCTCCTCATGTATCTCAGCACTGTCCCTCAGGATGATCTCAGCTATGGCCAGGGTAGGCGCCGTGCCCAGTACGCTCCCCTTAAAGCCTTGATTGAGCATACGTGGCAGGTAACCGGTATGGTCTAGATGCCCGTGGGTCAGCAGGATATGCTTCAGATTGGGAACTTCCACAGACAGGGATTTCCAGTTTTCCTCTCTCAGTGCCTTCAATCCCTGAAACATCCCGCAATCGACCATAAGATCTGTATCGTCTACAGACACGTGGAATTTTGATCCCGTGACCGTACGTGCTGCTCCCAAAAATCGTACGCTGACCATCGTTAATCTTTTTATAGGCGACAGAGATCCTCGATCTCCTTTAAAATCCTGGATTTTCGGTTTTCAGAGACCCCCAGGTGATCCAGGTAAAATGTGTCCTTTATGAGCTGCCTGCAAAGGACAATATCCCGGCTGAGCAGGAAATGTTTTTCCCGTTGAGACAGGAGGGTTGATACCGTGATGGGATAGAGGGCAAGCCGATCTATCCTGTTCCTTATACCGTCATCTTCCGGGTAATCCCAGCTAAGCAAATACAGTCCTACACATTTGCCGTAAGTGACAGCCTCCTGTGTGAACCTGGTATTGGTGACCACCCAGCCTTCATCCGGTTTTGAAAAACCTGCCCCGGCTCCATTGTCTGCTGCCTTTACATCCTGAAACCTCGAGTGTATGTAAAGGGGTATTTTTACGTTGCAGTTTCTTCCCTCCTCCCCGTGGAATTTGCACTCTATCAAAAAGGTCTTTCCGTTCTTGCGGGCAAGCACATCGATCTCATGGGATACGCACTGCCCTTTGACCACCTCGCCTACGCGCGTATCATAACCGGAATACTGTAACAGGGTACTGATAAACTTCTCGAAAGGAAACCCGGTCGGCCCCAATTCGTAAATGGCTTTTTTCAGTTTGTACTTGGAGGCGTATACGGGCCTTTTCCGTTTCAGCATGGCATAAGCCCGGTTATAGATCTCCCGTGTGCTTATCCCGGGAAACAACTCCTCTTCTACCTTCCGAAGTATATGGTCGACGGTAGCCTCATCTGCCCCACTGTGCCGGAGCGATTCGGCAAGCCGGAGGGAGGAAAAAGGCACTGTTTCCCCTGATGATTTAACGATCTCGATTCGACGTTCCATAAACCTGATTTCCTATGACCGGTTAACATTATTCATCGGGGTGCGGCAGGACCAGGAAAGGAATGGTGACATGGAAGCCTATCTTCTTGATGACAGGTTCTATGAACAGCCTTTCCAGGAAGGTATGCTTGTTCTGCACCATGGCGAGGAGGTCGACCTTGGTTTTCGACTTAAAACCATTGATCCCGTCTATGATCTCCTGGCTGGGCACGTCGTGAAATTCGTGTTTTAATTCGGTGAACATTCGGGAAAGGCTGCCTTTATTACGTTCCTGCTTCTCCGTCAATTCGTATCCCGTAGAAACGTGGAGGACGTGAATCAGTGATTTATACACGGAGGCGATATCCATCAGGACGGAAAGCTTGGTATGCTGGTAATCCACCTCAAAATCCGTTGGAAAAAGGATCGCGCCGGGCGCTTCATAGGTGTACTCCGCAGGGATCGCGAGCACCGGGCAAGGAGCTTTCTTGATTACGTGGACCGTGTGTGATCCCAGAAAGATCTCTTTAGCCCCTGTGGCACCCTGTGTCCCCATGATGATCATATCCACTTCTTCCTTTTTGGCCAGGTCGCACACCTCGTCCACCAGTAGGTTGAAGACTGAATGGATGATAAAAGTGTGTTTGGGGTTTTTGAACTTTTGTTCCAGATCTTTCTTCAGATCCTCGAGGTTTTCCATGGAAAGCGACTGGTATATATCTCCGAGTCCGATCTGTCCGGGACTATGCAGGATGTACTCCGATTCATAGATGGCCGGGGTATAGGTATTCAGCAGGTAGAACCTGCATTTCTCGTTCTTAAAGAGCTCGAGTGCATAGGTAATGGCGTTGTAGGCATTCTTTGAAAAATCGGTAGGAAGGATGATCGTTTTCATGATCGGAGTGTATTTAATTATCGCGCGATATTCTGTAGTACGAGGAAGGGGATCTTTATATGCAACCCAAGGGTATTTACTGTGGATGGCATCAGCATGTCCTCCAGGTGAGAGTGCCTGGTATTGACCATGACCAGCATATCGATATTCTGATGGACGATGTACTTGGTGATGGCAACGGTCTTGTCTTTTTCTTCGGTGGTTTCAAAGGTGAGGTTGGCCTTTTTCAATTCATTCTTTAAAAACGCCTTATTGTCCTCCTGCCTCAAAGACAGATTTTTCATGGGGTCTATATAAAGCAGGTGGATATTAGACCGGAAGGAACCCGTGAGTTCACAGAGCAGCTTCAACTCCCTCCTCTTGTAAGGGATCAGGTAATTGGTGGGGAACAGCAGTTCACGGGGTGCGTGATAGACATAGCCTTCGGGAATTGCCATCACGGGGCATTGCACATACTTCATCACCATAAGCGTGTTGCTGCCAAAGGTGATACTCCGGTCATTGCCCGCCCCCCGGGTACCCATGACGACAATATCCGTATTCTCACGGTTCACAAGGTCATTCACCTCGTCAATAAGGGAACCAAATGCCGGGATGGTCCGGAATGTGTGCTGAGGATTTGGTGAATACTCCCTGATCTTCTGTCTGATCTTCTGCAGGGCATTGACAGATCGCTGTTCTACCTCGTCCTTCTTTTTGTTCAGAAGGGAACGGTCTGTAATATTTCCCAGCTGGTAGACCTCATCTGCATAGGCATGGAGGATGAAGATCTCACTCTGTTCATACTTAAAAATCTCACAGGCGTATTTAAGGGCGTTGAAAGCATTTTCCGAAAAATCTGTTGGCACCACTATCTTTCTCATGTCCGTCTCCTTTGGATATCTTCCTTAAAGGTAGCCTTTTCCTAGAATCAGAAGTATGACATTCGTCAGTTTGAAGTCCTATTTTTTTAACTAGTTTTACATGGCTTAAATCCAGACATGAAGAGTAGTTTTAAAGACATTATTTCCTCGGAGATCCCGGTCCTTGTCGACTTTTATGCGGATTGGTGCGGGCCATGCAAGGTACTGGCGCCCATCCTGAAACAGGTCAAGGACCAGCTGGGCGACTCTGTTAAGATCGTCAAGATCGATGTAGACAGGAATGCTGCCCTGGCAGAACGGTATCAGGTCAGAGGTGTTCCCACTATGATCCTGTTCAGGGAGGGAAAACCTCTCTGGAGGCAATCTGGAGTCATGCAGAAGAGTGACCTGGTGAAGGTATTACAATCCTACACCTGATATACATCCTCCGGAAGGGTTTGTTAAGCTTCCGACAGACCGGGGACATTCGTTGTTTAAATGTAATAAGTCAGCGTTTGCTGTAGACGGCCTTGCGTTTTTTTAGCTGGCGTTCTATTTCTTTTAGAGTGGCAGCAGCGGCTTTCTCAAAATTATCCTCAGTAGAACCGGCAAAGAGCCGGGGGCCAGGTACTTCCATCTTCATCTCACAAACCTTGTTCTTTCCGCTGGAGTCATTCTCAAGCTTGAAGTAGACATCCGTACTCAATATCCAGTCATATTTAGCCGAAAGTTTTTGAAGTTTTTGTGTGAGTAATTGATTCATCGCCTCACTGGTGGGCATGTGTACGTATTGAATGTTGATGGTCATAAATCCGAAGTTTATTTATGGGTTCAAGATAAGTTTTCCCTCTTTGTCTTTTTATGACAATTGTCAGGCCGGAATTGCAAAATATTTACTTACACCTCACTAATGGTACCCCGGCCGCATCCGAAGATATAGATTTCGTAATTTACTTAAAAATACGACAAATATCCACTACTCACCCACACTTCGGACGAATGTGATAAATATCATGGTGTGAGGGCTTGTCCGGGGCTAACTTTACATTAAAATCACAGTATGGCCAAAGCGTTTATATCGAGGATTTTTGTATCGTCCTTACTTATTTCTGCAGGGTTCATAAGCCTTAACTGTAACGATAAGAATGAGCGCGTATATCCGCAAAGGATGAAGATCACAGAATCCGTGTATTCCTCTGTCACCATACAGCCAGACAGCCTCTACATGGCCTATGCCTCCGTGGGGGGCATCCTGGACAGGAACCTGGTGGAAGAGGGATCGGTGGTGACTAAGGGCGACCCTATTGCGCAGATCATCAACAGTGCCCCGGCTCTCAACAGGGACAATGCCAGGCTTGCCCTTGAACTGGCCGAAAAAAACTATACGGGAAACAATGCCGTATTGAAAAGCCTCAGGGAACAGATCGATGCTGCCAGCATGCAGTTCAGAAATGATTCTGTCAATTACGAACGGCAAAAAAAACTCTGGGAACAGGGCATAGGTTCTCGGGCCGAATATGACAACCGACAACTGGCTTTCGAACTCGCCCGCAATAACCTCAGCCTGAAAAAAAGCGCTTATGCCCAAACTGAGAATGAACTGGAGTCTCTCTACAGGCAGGCCCGGAATAATTATGAATCTGCCCGCATCACCGCCGGGGATTTCGTCGTGGAAAGTAAAATCAACGGTACTGTCTACGCCCTTTACAAGGAACCGGGGGAGATCGTGACCACCATGGAACCGGTTGCCTCCGTAGGCAGCAGCGAGAAATTCCTGGTGGAAATGCTCGTAGACGAGGTGGATATTGTCAAAATAACGCGGGAACAAAAGGTCCTGATCAGCCTGGATGCCTACCCCGGCAATGTATTCCAGGCTGAGGTGAGCAAGATCTACCCGAAAAAGGACGAACGCTCCCAGACCTTTACCGTGGAAGCCCTTTTTGTGAACCCACCCCCTACCCTGTACCCCGGGCTCTCCGGGGAGGGAAATATCATCATCGACCAGAGGGAAGATGCCCTGGTCATCCCCAAGGAATTTCTCAGCCATGACAGTATCGTGGAGACCGAGGATGGCCCGGTGACCGTCAGGACAGGCCTGCAGGATCTCGACAAGGTAGAGATTCTTTCCGGGATCGATGCCGGAACCGTATTGCTAAAACCCGAGAAATGACGAACTGGAGTGTCATACTCAACATCGCCAGGACCCATCTCCTGACCAAGATGAAATCCACAGTGACGGCCTCCCTGGGGGTAACCTTCGGAATTGGGGCCTATATCACCCTGGTCAGTTTTATGACGGGTCTCAACCAGATGCTGGACGATCTGATCCTGAACCAAACCCCTCACATCCACCTCTACAACGAGATCGAACCCTCGAAAGATCAGCCCGTTTCTCTTTACCACGAGCTCGAAGGGGCCTTCAATGTGGTCCACTCAGTTAAGCCCAAGCAGAGTCAGCGCAAGATTCACAACGCCATGCCCATCCTCGATTACCTGAAGAAAGATCCGGGGGTCAGAGGGGCCACCCCCCAGATGAGGACACAGATCTTTTACCTCTCGGGATCTATCGAACTTGGGGGAAACCTCACGGGCGTAGACATCATGGAAGAAGTGCGTATCTCAAATTTCCGGGATTATATCGTGTCGGGCAGCCCGGAAGCCCTCAGGAATTTGGAGAACGGGATACTGCTGGGGGCCGGCCTGGCCAAAAAGATGTCGCTGGGTATTGGAGACAGGGTGCAGGTCAGCAGGGTAAATGGCGGCATCTTTCCTCTCAAGATCGTAGGGATCTACCAGAGTGGGATCGCCGATATCGACAACATCCAGAGTTATGCCAATTTGAAAACGGTACAGAGGATCAGCGGGGAGGCCCAGAATTACATCACGGACATCAACATAAAACTCTATGATATCCGTCAGGCCCCGTCTATGGCCCAAAAGCTCGGGAATCAGTTCGGGATCAAGGCAACGGATATCAATACGGCTAACGCCCAGTTCGAAACGGGTTCGGATATCCGCAATCTCATTACCTATGCCGTGTCCATTACCCTGCTGATCGTGGCCGGGTTTGGGATATACAACATTCTGAATATGCTGATCTATGAGAAAATGAATGACATCGCCATCCTGAAGGCTACCGGTTTTTCAGGTAGGGATGTACAGCTCATTTTTATGAGCCAGGCGATCATAATCGGACTCGTCGGGGGATTTTTGGGTCTGCTGATCGGATTCGGCCTCTCGGTATTCATAGACCAGTTACCCTTTAACACGGAGGCTTTGCCTACGATCACGACGTTCCCGGTAAACATGCAGTTCAGATACTATGTGATCGGGATCATTTTTGCCCTGCTATCGACCTTTGTGGCAGGTTACCTGCCTTCGAACAAGGCAAAAAAGATAGATCCTGTCCGTATCATTCGGGGAACTTAAAGAAGCAATATGGACTGCGTTCTGGAAGCGAGACATATAGACAAACACTTCAGGAAGCCGGTAGACTTCCATGTGCTGAAGGACATAAGTTTTTCGGTAAAACGCGGTGAATTTGCCTCCATCATGGGAAAATCAGGATGCGGCAAATCCACGCTGCTCTATATCCTGTCGACCATGGATACGGATTACACGGGGGAACTTTTTCTAAACGGTGAGCTCATCACAGGCCGGTCGCATCAGACCCTGTCCAGGATCCGAAATGAGCACATAGGCTTTGTCTTTCAATTTCATTACCTCCTCTCCGAATTCAGTGTCCTTGAGAATGTGATGCTCCCCGCTAAAAAACTCGGGATCAGAACAAACAGCGAAATTGAAAAGGATGCCAGGGAAAAGCTGGAAATGCTTAACATCGGTTTTCTGGCTGAGAAACGGGCTTCGAGGATATCGGGAGGAGAGAAACAACGGGTAGCCATTGCCAGGGCCCTGATCAACAACCCCACCATCCTAATGGGGGACGAGCCCACAGGGAATCTCGACAGTTATAATGCTGAAAATGTCCTGCAGATCTTTAAACGCCTTAAGGAGGAACAGGGATTGTCCCTTTTGGTGGTCACCCACGACATCGACTTCGCAAAAAGTACGGACCGCATCATAGACATGGAAGACGGCAGGATCATAAAATCCTGACTTTGCATGAAAGTATGATATAAGTCATGAGATAGGAATTGCTTCCTGAATAACTTTAGGGTAAATTAAAAACTGTCACCATGAGCAGCCCAGTCGAAACCGCCTTTATTCCTATCGGTCGAAAGGTAAATTGGTATGAAGTATATATCCTGGTAAATCACTGGAAATCCGACCTGGAATTCTACAGGGAAGATATACAGTTCCTCCAACAGCTTATTCAAAAATACCTGATCTGGATCACCAAAAAGGAAAATCTGGAACGGGTGACTGAAATCCGCAAAAAGGGACACGATCTCGATCAAAAGTGCAGGGATCTGCAAGAGTCCGTCAAGAGCCACCTCGGGCAGATCGTTGACGCCATTCAAGGAAAAAGAACTGTTTCCGGGGAGGAGTTTCGCACCCGCCACGGGCAAATGGAAAGCGAGTACGCAGCTTTTGTAAGGGAATTCAGGCAAATCCGAAAGGAGGTCTTTAAAGTGACCGAATACGTCATAGACAGCGAGGAACTTCAGCATATCCTGGATTCCTGATCTACGTAAAAAAGGATATTTAAGAAAAAAGCTTTCAGCAAAGGCTAATAATTCACTCAATTTAAATTGTAGGATAGGATTAAGGTTTCTATCTTTGCCTCCCGAAAATCAATTTCATGCCCACGTGGTGGAATTGGTAGACACGCTACCTTGAGTGGGTAGTGTTCGCAAGGACGTGCTGGTTCGAGTCCAGTCGTGGGCACCAAAAAAAGACCGCTATTCTATTCAACAAAAGGATGGCGGTTTTTTTGTGGAGTGATTTCGGCATAATCCATATTTTAGCCAGGCCGAATCAACTAATCGGGGATCTGGAATATGGGTAAAAGCATTCTTATTGTAGGTGGGGGGATCGTAGGTCTCAGTTGTGCCTACTATTTGCAAAAGGAAGGTCACGAGGTTACCGTGATCGACAAGTCGGGCATGAATAGCGGTGCTTCCTATGTGAATGCCGGATATCTTACCCCCAGCCATATCATCCCCCTGGCCGCTCCGGGCATGATGGCCAAGGGCATCAAATGGATGTTCAACAGCAGCAGCCCTTTTTACATGAAACCCCGTCTGGATGGCGATTTCCTGAGGTGGGCCTGGGCCTTTAACAGGTCTTCGACCCGGGCACATGTCGAAAAGGCCATTCCCCTGATAAGGGAGATCAATGTGCTCAGCAAGGACCTGTACAGCGACATGCACGATTCGGGGGAGCTAGGAGATTTTCAACTCGAGAAGAAGGGCCTGCTCATGCTCTATAAAACCCAAAAGGAAGGGCGGCACGAAAAGGAGGTTGCCAGAAGGGCAGCCGATGAAGGCCTGGAGGTGACAGAGCTCACCCGGGCAGAGTTGGATGCCGTACAACCCGGACTGAGTCCGGAGATAGACGGCGCTGTGCACTATCTCTGTGACGCCCATACCTCACCTGATGAGATCATGGACCGACTTAAAATGTACCTCAGGGTTCAGGGGGTGGTCATCCGGCAGGATGAAGAGGTCATCGGGTTTACCCAGAAGGATAAACGCATTAGCGCCACCCTGACAAAGAAAGCTACTTATAGTGCGGACGAAGTGATCCTTGCCGGAGGATCCTGGACTTCCGGCCTTCTCAAAAATCTCGGGATAAGGCTACTGCTGCAGGCTGGAAAAGGATACCGCATCAATGTCCCGAGGCCGGTGGGGATCACCCTGCCTGCCATCCTTATGGAGGCCAAGGTCGCCGTCACCCCTATGAAGCATTTCACGCGTTTTGCGGGGACCATGGAATTCTCCGGGATCAATCACAAGATCAGGCCGGAACGCGTAGAGGCCATTGCCAGGGCAGCGGAGAGTTACTACACGGAGCTGGAGATTTTTCCACAGGAAAAACAGGCAGCCCAATGCGGTTTGAGGCCAGTGAGCCCGGACGGACTACCCTACATTGGAAAAACTTCCCATTATGGGAACCTCACCATCGCCACCGGGCACGCTATGATGGGTTGGAGCCTTGGGCCGGCCACGGGTAAACTGGTCTGTGAACTGATCTCTGATCAACCCTTGTCTATGTCCCTCGAAGGATTCCATCCCGAAAGAAGGTTTTGACCGAGATTGTAATTTCCACAACGACAGAGGCATAAATACCTCAACTCCCTAAAATTTTAACTTTCCTCTTAGAACATTGGCGACAAAAAAATGTAACTTTGTTTAAGTTTTATCTATAAAACATGAACAACGTAAAGAAATACTTTAGTATTCGTGACCTTGAGAACCTTTCCGGGATCAAGGCCCATACTATCCGTATATGGGAGAAAAGGTACAACTTACTGGCTCCGGAACGCACCGCTACGAATATAAGGACCTACAGCCTGGCAAGTCTGCAAAAGCTTTTGAACATTACCTTGTTATACAACAACGGGTACAAGATCTCCAAGATCGCCAAAATCCCCGAAGGAGAATTGCCTGTTGTGGTGAGGGAACTGGTGGCACAGAACAGCACAAAAAGTCATGCGATCAATGCCTTTAAACTGTCAATGATCAATTTTGACGTCTCCCTGTTTCAAAAAACGTACAACAGCCTGATAGGAGAGCGGTCCTTCAGGGAAATCTTCTGGGAGGTTTTTATCCCCTTGCTGAATGAGCTCGGCCTGCTCTGGCAAACAGATACCATCAGTCCGTCTCACGAACATTTCATCACCAACCTGATCAAACAAAAGATCTAT
>NZ_JBFGBM010000080.1:0-10699 GCF_041567615.1 Muriicola sp. | reverse complement strand
GTGATCAATTGAGCAACCCAAAAAAAGCATTGTGGGATCTCAGTCCAAACTAATGATCCCTCGCTGCCACCCTCCAAGCCCCGGTCACTTTGCCATGTTCAACAGTCAGGGCTTCGGGATATTTGGCCACCGTGGGGCAAATGTGCATGGGAATCGCATAACGAACCTCACCCATTCGGGTTTCTGTAGCATCATTTGTTTTCAGGACCAGGTGTTCTTCGCTCTGCCCGACCTGTTTTGTATGTTCCATTCCAAAGATCCTAACCCGGGGGAAGTCCATTTCCGGGGCCACGGATTTGTGTCCGAGGTCGAGGCACAGGGTGCCCTCCGCTGGTTTGCTGATCACCCGGGTAAGCAGTACGGCCGCTATTTGGAAATCCATATCCGGAAAGGATTCGGAGTAACGGGCATCCCAGAGAAGGGTAGTCCCCGGACTCGCAATGACTCCCTCGCGCTTTGCGTGGACAGGAAAAGTAGGGGAGCCCCCGGCTATGACCTCCCTAACGGGAAACCCTTCCTTTTCGAGTTCAGACTTCATTTGAGTAACAGCTTCAAAGGCAGCATCGCACACCTTCCTTCTCTCCTCTATATCAGGGTTGCGGATATGACCGTCATAAGCGTGCAACCCGGCCGGGATCAGCCCATCGTGTTCAGAGATCATGATATAGAGTGATCGGGCCTTTTCTGAAGGCCTGATCCCCGTCCTGTCCATGCCCACATTCAGGTCTAGATAAAGGGGTGCCTTTACTCCTCTTTCAAGGGCCTGCGTCCCTATTTGATCAATAACGTTGTCATGGTCAACGAGGGCAGAGAATGCCGTATCAGGGTAGTGTTCCATAAGATCGAGGAATCTACCGATGTTAGGTCCGACAGGCTGCATGGCCAGGAGCACATCAGGCGCCTTGCACCGGCCCAGCAATTCCGCTTCGGTCACCGTGGCACATTTGAATTTTGTGATACCGTGTTTTAATTGGAGTTCAATGATCTCCGCCATCTTGTGGGTCTTCACATGCGGCCTGAGCTTTTCAGGTCCGCCCGTCATCTCAATCATGGTCCTGATATTCTGTTCCACCCTCTCAGGGTAGACCAGCAGGGCCGGACTTGCCACTTTCTCTTCCTCTTCGATCTTATACCAGGGTCTTTTTTGCATTTCAGGGTGTTTCATGCAGTTGGAACATCGCTTCAATCTCCACGGCCACCTGTCCGGGGAGGGTCATGCCCACGGCACTGCGGACACCCACCCCATTCTCCATCCCAAAAATGTCGGCCATAAGCTCACTGAATCCATTGATCACCAGAGGATGCTGGTCGAATTCGGGAGTAGAATTCACCATCCCAAGGGTCTTGACCAGCCTTTTGATCCTATCGATCTCACCGAAATGTGTCGTAATGGTAGAAAGCATGGTAAGGCCCACCTGTTCTGCGGCGAGTTTCGCCTCTCCCAGGCTCATCGTATCCCCAACCTTACCCGTGATATAGGTACCGTCGGTTTTCATAGGTCCCTGTCCTGAGACGTAAAGGAATCCGTCTATGACCAGTACGGGTTTGTAAAGGCCTGCTGGAGGTGGTGGAGGGGGCAGGATCAACCCGAGGTCTGCAATGCGTTGTGAGGGTAGATTACTCATATCGTTATACAAATTGATTCAATACCAGGACACCCAGTAACCCGGTAACTCCTACGGTTGTTTCCATAAGTGTCCAGCTGCGAAGAGTGTCCTTCACTGACAGGTTAAAATACTCTTTAAAAAGCCAGAAGCCACTGTCGTTTACATGAGACAGCATGAGGCTGCCCGACCCAATGGCGAGGACCATGAGTTCCGGGCTTACCCCTGTGGTCTCGATCATGGGCAGCACGATCCCGGCCGCCGTGAGTCCGGCCACCGTGGCCGATCCCACACAGATCCGGATTACCGTGGCAATGATCCAGGCCAGGAACAAAGGAGAAAACGAAGATCCTTTCAGGAGGCCGGCAATATAATCACTTACCCCGCTGTCTATAAGGACCTCTTTAAGGGAACCTGCACCGGCTATAATGAGCAATACCATGGTAATTCCGGCAATGGATGCTCCCACTGAATCCATCAGCTCCTTCATTTTTTTCCCCCTGAGGAGGCCCAGGGAAAAGATGGCAAAGATCACAGACAGCAGCATGGCGATCACGGGGTTTCCTAAAAAGTTCAAACCCTTAGTGATCCAGAGTTCGGCTGGCAGGAACAGTTCTGCGAGCGTGGCAAAGGCGATAAGGATAACGGGCATGAGGGCCGTGAGGATACTGATCCCTGTGCCGGGCATTTCCTGTTCTGACAGGGGCCGTGGATTTACAAACTCCTTCAGGGGTGTCGCTTTAATATGTTTTAAGGTGCGGGAGAAGATGGGTCCGCCCAGGATGATCGCCGGAACCGCTACGATGATGCCGTAGACCAGGGTCCTGCCCAGATCGGCCCCGAACATGGTTGAAATGGCTGTGGGAGCGGGATGAGGGGGAAGGTATCCGTGCGTTACCGAAAGGGAGGCTAGCATGGGCAGACCCACGTAAAGCAAGGGGAGACCCGTTGCTGCGGCCACGGTAAAAACCAGGGGAACCAGGATCACAAACCCCACCGTGTAAAACATGGGGATCCCGACGATGAATCCTGTCAGCACTACCGCCCATTGGATATTTTTAACTCCAAATCGCGCGATCAATTTTGAGGTGATCCGCTGGGCGGCACCACTGTCGGCCACCAGTTTTCCCAACATGGCACCCAGCCCCAGGATGATGACCAGAAAGCCAAGCGTGTTCCCAATGCCCCGCTGGATGGAATCGACCACCCTGATAAGGTCCATCCCCTGGGCGATCCCCACGAAGAGGGAAACGAGAATAAAGGTGATAAAAGGATTGAGTTTCCACCAGGCAATGAGCAGGAACAGGATGAGGATTCCAATAATAACGATGAATAAGGGCATCGGCTCAATTTAAGCTTGCTGATGAGATATTAAATATACCATTTTGAATAGAACTAAGGGATCAATTTTTTATCTTGTATAGGAAACCGATCATTATGGATAAACGCACTTTCCTGCGCAGGATGGGTCAGGCTGCACTGGCCACCCCTTTTCTCCCCCTGACGTTGAGTGGACAGAATGCTGAACCCAGGGGCACCTATGACCTGGAGGATGAAGAGGAATTCTGGCAGAGGATTCGCCTGGATTATGCCCTGAAACCGGACTACATCAACCTGGAAAACGGATATTACAATATCGCTCCTATCCCCACCATCCAGAAATTCCACAGGCATATCGAGCAGGTCAATTACGAGGGGTCTTACTATATGCGCACCGTGCAGTGGGACAACAAAGAACGGATCGCGGCCAGACTGGCGCGTCTGGTAGGTTGCTCCTCTGAAGAGCTCATTATCACGAGGAATACGACCGAATCCCTCGATATGATCATCGGAGGATTTCCATGGAAAAAAGGGGATGAGGCGGTATTTGCCGTGCAGGACTACGGGGCGATGCGGGAGCATTTCAAACTGATCGCAGACCGCTACGGAGTGGTCAACAAGACAGTTTCCCTGCCCAATCATCCGGAAAATGACGACGAGATCGTGTCCCTGTACGAATCTGTGATAACGCCCAGGACCCGGTTGATGATGATATGCCATATGGTCAATATCACAGGGCAGATCCTCCCGGTGAGGAAGATCTGCGATATGGCACACAAGCACGGGGTGGAGGTCATGGTAGACGGTGCTCACTGCGTAGGCCATATAAGAGTCAATATTGAAGAGCTCAACTGCGATTATTACGGGTCGAGTCTCCACAAATGGCTGAGTACCCCCCTGGGTGCCGGAATCCTCTACGTAGCCAAAAAGAATATTTCCAAGATCTGGCCCCTCCTGGCCGAACATCAGCGGGAACCGGATGACATCCTTCGGCTGAACCATATCGGAACACACCCGGTACATACAGATCTCACCATTAATGATGCCATGGACTACCTCGAACTCATCGGGATGGAGCGGAAGGAGAACAGGTTGAGGTACCTTCAAAGATACTGGAGCGACGCTCTGAGGGATACAGAGAACATCATCATCAATACACCTGTGGAAATGCACAGGAGTTGCGGTATTGCCAACGTGGGGATCACACATATGAAACCATCCGAACTCGCCAGAACCCTGTTTGACGAATTCGGGATCTTTACCGTTGCCATAGATCAGGATAATGTTAAGGGCTGCAGGATCACACCCAATGTCTATACGACAACTGCAGAACTCGATACATTCATCAAGGCCATGAAAGAAATCGCCGCCAGGACTTGATTCACTGTATAGAAAATATGACCAAATGCCCTGATTTACCCGGAATAAAACTGATATTAATCATAGAAAATGAATGGGTTAGCCATTAGTTTTGATCGTTTTATACATATTAGAATTAGAGGATTCTAACGTTCCACTTAAAATAGATACTGAAACCAAAAATTTAACTCCATGACTGAATTACTTCAAAGGGAATCACTGCTGAAAAGCGTGGTTTTTTTGCGTATTCTCATAGGATGGCACTTTTTGTACGAAGGGGTCATCAAATTGTTCAATCCCGACTGGACGGCCTTCGGATACCTTGCCACGGCCCAGGGACCATTTAAATCTCTTTTTATCGCCCTTACGGGGGATGGGATCATAGGCTGGGTAGACACCCTGAATACCCTGGTCCTGATCTTTGTCGGGGTGACCCTCGTCCTCGGTATTTTCGAGAAATGGGGTATCATCGCCGGGATGGTCCTCCTCGCCATGTATTATTTTGCCCATCCGCCTTTCCCCTGGCTGGAACAGCGCAATGTGGAGGGCAGTTACTGGTTCGTGAACAAGAACCTGATCGAAATAGGTGCTCTCTGGGTATTATACCATATACAGACGAGTACGTATTTCGGACTTAACTACCTGCTTAAAAGAGAACCCAAAACTGTTAAAACCCCTCAGTCATGAAATGGACCAGAAGAGACATACTTAAAGGATTAGGAGGATTGCCCATCCTGGGCTCCATTTGGTGGGCCGGTGCCGCCAATGCTCTCGTGAAGAGCAAGGACCGCACGGAGATCCTCGAAATGCTCAAAATTGAACCTACCCTGCCATCGGCGCTTCCCGAGATTGGAGGTGACCCCATCCGCATAGGTATCATCGGATTCGGGATCAGGGGCGAACAGCTCTGCAGGGCTTTGGGCTTTGCTACAGAGGAATGGATCGAACAGATGAAAGAGGAGGAACGCCTCACTGGAAATACCCAACTCAAGGAATTCCTGGAGCAGGAAAAGCTGAACCTCAGGATCGCAGGGGTATGCGATATCTTTGATGTCAGGGCTGAAAACGCCATAGCCTCATTTTCAACTGCAGAACACCAGGTAAAGCGGTATAATACCTATCAGGAGATGATCCGGAGCGGGGAGGTGGATGCCGTGATCATCGCAACACCTGACCACTGGCATGCTCCCATGTCCATAGAGGCCCTGGAAAACAATGTGCATGTCTATGTGGAGAAACCCATGACGCACACCATTGAAGAGACCTACAGGCTCCGGGATGCCGCGAGGAATTCCAAGGCTCATCTCATGGTGGGTCACCAGCACAGGCAGACCCTCAGTTTCCAGACGGCCAGTGATATCATCGATAAGAAAGTACTGGGACACGTTTCTGTGGTACAGACCTTTACCAACAGGAATGACGACAACGGTGCCTGGAACTACGATATTCATGAAAAGGCAAGTGAGCAGACCATTGACTGGCAACAATTCCTGGGTTCTGCACCTGAGATACCCTTTAACAAAAATCACTTTTTCCGCTGGAGGAAATGGTGGGCCTATGGATCGGGATTGTCTGGTGACCTGCTGACGCATGATTACGACCGACTCAACTGTGTCCTGAATATGGGAATTCCCAAATACATCACGGCCTCAGGCGGCATTTACACCCACAATGACGGTAGGAATGTTCCCGATGTCCTTCAGGTAAACATGGATTTCCCGGATTTCAGTACGGGTAGCAGTCAGGCTCCTGGTAAGGAAAAAGGGATGACCTTTACCTACAATGCCACTCTAGGCAATGGATTCAGCAGGCCAACCATCCTGATGGGGCATGATGCCTCCATGGAATTGGGAAATAACCTTACGATCTGGCCCGACAGCGGATCCACTAAATACGCCGAGCTGATCGAATCCGGAAAGATGAAACCCAACGTCCCCATCTATCATTACAATCCGGGGGCCAATGTCCCGGATGCGGTATCTTCGGCCACTTCCCAGTACTTCGCGGATAAGGGCCTGATGTGGACCTATATTGATGGGGTGCGGGTTAATTCCACCTATCTCCACCTGAGGGAATGGCTCAGCGCTATTCGCAACGGTGGTACCCTGAGCTGCGGGATCAAGGAAGGTTTTGAAGAGGCCATCACAGCTCATATGACAGGGTTGGCCTATAAACTGGGCCGCCGCATTGAGTGGGATCCTGTGGCGGAGCAGATCGTCCCCATTGAGGATATCGACCTGGACCAGGTCCTTCTCTCCGGTACCTGATGACCCTGGACGCACCCTTAGTGATTGATTAAACCTGCCGAAAAGCAGGTTTTTTTATGGAATACCCTGGAATTCAGGGCCGTAAACCCTAAAACTGACAAATGTCATAGTAATAGTTTGGTATAGGGTCTAATTTAAGGGTATTAAATTCAATGTCATGCAAGTCAAAAAAAATCCAAAAGCCGATTTGAATAGAAACAGCGGCCTGTATTTTGTCATCGGGCTGACTGTTGTCTTGTTCCTTACCTGGCGTGCCCTTGAATACAAATCTTATCCCAAGGATGAGGTGGTAAGGGAAATGGTCCAGGCTGTCGATGACCTGAAAGAGGATGTTCCAGTTACAGAGATGATAAAGACCCCACCTCCCCCTCCACCGCCCGCTGCGCCTGAGGTGATCGAAGTGGTTGAGGATACAGAGGAGGTTGAAGAGACCATTATCGAAAGTACAGAAACAAGCCAGGATGCCGTCATAGAAGTTATAGATGTGGACGATGTGGAAGTTGGGGAAGAGGAAGAGGAGATCATTGTTCCGTTCGCGGTCATTGAGAACGTACCTGTATTTCCCGGTTGTGAGTCTGCCAGGAACAATGAAGAGCGCAAGGCTTGCTTCCAGGAAATGATCCAAAAACACATTGTCAAGGAATTCACCTACCCGCCTACAGCTTTGGAACTCGGGATACAGGGACGTGTATTTGTTCAATTTGTGATTGATTCCAAAGGAAACATCGGAAGTATAAGGATGAGGGGTCCTGACAAGAATCTCGAGAAGGAAGCGCACCGGATCGTTGCATCCCTCCCTAAAATGAAACCGGGAGAGCAAAGAGGAAGGCCGGTCTCCGTTCCCTACAGTATTCCTATCAATTTTGTGATACAGACACCCTAAGGTAAAATTCAGAAAGATCCTTCTTTTAGAGCAGGTCTAGGTGGGGCTAGATCTCAAGGAGGGTCTTTTTTTGTGGTACTCTTTTAATTTTTTAGGCCCTTCAAGGATCACTCTTACGATCTGCAGGGTGCCGTCCTCTTTTGTGGAGATATGCCATTTGATCAGGGTGATCTCCCCGCCCGAGATCTCGATGCCGGTGATACTTCTGGGGTGCACGCAACTACCGTCGTTGAAGAAGGGAATCTCTCCCGGGTTCGGGAACCTCGGGCGGTGGGTATGTCCTGAGATGGTGAGGATGGAATTATTCTCGAGGATCCATTTCTTGATCCTGCGTTCTACCTTGATGAGTTCCTTGTAGTTTTTAGCCGGACTGGTAGGGTCCGCTATTCCCCATACCTGCAGGGGTTTCCAAAGGACGCGGACCAGGAATCGGCCCCACCGCCAGAAGGTATAGTTCCACCAGTCGGCCTGGTGCCCGTGCAGCAAAAAGATTTCCTGCCCGGTATCTCGGTGTTTCAGGATGAGGGCTTCATGGAAAGCCAGGTCTGGGAAAAGAGGTTTGTCTTTTTCGTCAATAGGATCAAAATAGCTGCCCAGGTTCTTCCTGACAGACGCGGGATCCTTGTAGACCATATCGTGGTTCCCCCAGATCATGTGAAGCCGGTTTCCCATGTAGAAGTTCCGCATCTGCAGGTATACATTCTTGTGGGCCTCGAAGAGGTCCTCGAATTCTATGTTTTCCCAAAGCTCGTCCCCGTCTCCCAGTTCACAGTACTGGAAACCTTCTTTGAAATAGTGTCGCAGCGCGTGAAAGTAGATATTTCTGTTATTGGCGAAATCATCAGCAAAACTGTTGTCTCCCCTGTGGCAATCACTGAAGAATATAAACTTCGAATGGTCATCAAAAAGAAGGGTCCTGGCATTTTTATAGGCCCTGCTCAGCCGGTAGTTGGAAGACATAGGTCAAATTTCTATAAATATCGAAAAATTTGCCGGACCGGAGCTGTCCCGATCACAACCGGTGCAACCCTGTACATTTGATATCACTGATCCGCCAAAGGCATGACTACCTCTGCCTTCCAGGTGATCTCATCTATCCCTATGTTTGGGTTGTTGTAGAATACCTCAATCGGGAGTCCCGTCACTTCGATGTCATTTTTTTCGGCATAATCCAGTAGGGCATACCAGGCTCTGTCTGAGGTGATGTAATTTCCATTGTAGACGGCCTTGATGGCCCGTACAGGTTCGCGATATCCGTATTTCAGGTCGGGGTGTTGTGGAAGGCTGTCATTCCTGATGATGGGATAACAGAAATTGAATTCAAGACTGTCCTTTTCCCTGTCCCAGTCCAAAATTTCAATAAAGGGATTCCCGTTGAGTTCCACCCCGTTGTTGACCAGGTAAGGGTCCAGTAGCGGAAAGTCACGCATCATGCCACCTGCCTTTCCGAATTGCGTCGTCTTATTGTGTACATAGGCGTAGAAAGTTGAATCCAATTCGGCCTCACCTTCGATACGTACACGAATACTTTTGATATGGTTAGCGAGGAGGTCGGAAAAGTTTCTCAGGCTATTCTTTGTCCTTCTTTCTATATCGGTATCGTAAAAGGGCACTCGGAGCTTGTTCGCAAAGCTATGAGCGCTGTCCCTGACAAAGACCCTTATTTTGGAAACAGAGTCATTGACAGCAGAGATCCTCCAGTCATAAATATGGGTTGAATCCCCGAAATGCAGTGTCTGCCTTAGCTCCTCCAGGTTGGCCCCCGCCTCGATGCTGCTGTCTTCAAGACTGGTGTTCCACAATTTTACAATCTGATTGATGCTACCTCTGTTGGCCTTAGCCTCCATGGTCACGAGGTAGTCATAGGGATAGATAAAGAGGTAAGCGATACTTCCTCCCGCGATCAGGAGGGCAAGTGCGAAAAGCGCTTTCTTCATAGGTTACTTGCTTTGAGCCAGTTCTGATTTATTTTCCATTTTGAGTTTATTGACGATAAAGGAGCCCAGATCCCTTCCCTGTTTTACCCCTACTTCCACGGCTGCACGGTAATGGATCCCTCCATACATCCTGCTAATGGCAGCCTCATCTGCAGCCTCCCGGAAGGAAGAGAATGATCTAACGGGCAGGCCGTAGGCCAGTTCCGTATCGTCGTCAAAAGAAAAGTCCTCCCCGAAGATATCCGTAAGCACAATAGATGCGGCCCCTGAAACCACGCTGTGGCCGCTGGTATATTCAGGAAAAGGAGGGGTTTGGAGTACGGGCTTCCAGTTGTCGTCAATGTGTTCGTTGATGAGAGTCTCAGGCCTGATCAGGTTGCTTCGATATTTTTCATCCCAGCAGCTGATAAAGGCATCTGCAATGGCCATAGAGGTCTTTGTATAGGCGTGGACGGTCTCGTTGAAGCCCGAATTGGATTTCCTGCAGGCGATCTTGGTGATCCCTATCCAGTGAGCCCCCGGGGTGATCTTCTTGGTGGCGAACATGAGGTGACCGCGGGTTACGGAAACATAAGGATTGCAATCCCAGAATTTCGCGATCTCCACCTCTTCCGATTCGTCTCCCTCGGCCTCCATCTTTTTGCTGATATCGTAAACTTCCCTGACCTCTTTGTAAAAATCTGACCCTTCCTCCATGGAAAACGGGGGAGGTGGCACCGGTTTAAATTGCTCCGCCGAATCGATCACAAAAGGTCGGATCTTGCTCCAATGAGGCTCTATTCCGGCCATATAGGCAGGTGGAGTAGGTTGCCATCGGGAAGGTTCATCCGTATTGACGGTGAACTTGGGCATAGTCCGGGTCTGTTTGTAATTGTCTTTATCCATCCATGCGGCAATATGCTCGGCCACCTGCAGGCCGTAATCCCTGGAGGCCTCAAATTCTGTTTTATTCTGGGCAGACCAAAGGGCGTACAAACTGTCTCGATAACTGATCATCTGATCCTCACTGAAGATAAGCCGGCGGCTGAGGTCTATATGGGCGATCATGGCAGCAAGGGATTTGTTAACAGGTTTCCCGGGGTCGGCCGTAGGGATTGGAGTGAGTTCGTGTACCTGCCCGGCCAGGGATCGGTACTTGTCGTCATCCTGTGCTATGATCTCATAGGCGGCGATATTGGGGTAGGTGAAGATTCTACTGGCTACAGGGGGTGAGAAGATATCGTGTATCATGATCTCCGTCACCTTATCGACACTGCTGTGTATCAATTCCGGTGAGATCTCAATGGGCGTTTTTTCTCTCTGACAGCCCAGAGAGACCAATACCATAAG
>NZ_JBFGBM010000079.1:0-10944 GCF_041567615.1 Muriicola sp. | reverse complement strand
GTTCAGATGCCATCTTGGCGTAAGGATACACTTTAAGTGTTTTGCGTTTCAGGATGTAGTACCGGAGCTTATCTTCATAGGAATCGAACTCCAACCTTCCAAAAAGGAACACCTCATCAAGGGCTATGGATGCCTGAAAAAGAGAATCACCCTCCATGATAATCAGCTTTTCCTGAATGGAGTCCAAGGGCTGATCTTCTATCTGGGACCTGAGCATACTGCTCAAAGCCAGCATCACCATTAATATCCCATATTTATGCACAGGTCTCATCCCCGGAAATTTTACCTTGTCAAAATTAATCATAAAGCCCATTCGAGGTTATTAATTAAACGTGAATATTGCTAAGTTTGTATGCAAATTTCAAACCTGCATGAGCAACTCTAAAATACTTACAAAGAAATCCATAGACTTCTTTGAAAAATACCTGAACAATGCCTCTCCCACAGGCTACGAATGGGAAGGGCAAAAGCTCTGGATGAATTATCTCAAACCCTATGTCGATACCTTTATCACGGACACCTACGGAACTGCCGTTGGCGTGATCAACCCTGAAGCTCCTTACAAGGTGGTCATCGAAGGCCATTCCGACGAGATCTCCTGGTATGTGAATTACATCACAGACGAAGGGTTGATCTATGTGATAAGGAACGGAGGGAGTGACCATCAGATCGCTCCATCCAAGTGGGTCAATATCCATACCAAAAAAGGGATCGTGAAAGGGATCTTCGGGTGGCCCGCCATTCACACCCGGGACAAAAGCAAAGAAAAACCACCTCAACTCGACAATATCTTTATTGATGTGGGAGCAAAAAACAAAGAGGAGGTTCTCAAACTTGGAGTCCATGTAGGATGCGTGATCACCTACCCGGATCAGTTCCATATCCTGAACAAGAACAAGTTTGTCTGCAGGGCCATTGACAACAGGGCAGGAGGGTTTATGATCGCCGAAGTAGCCCGCCTGCTTCACGAAAACAAGGTCAAATTACCCTATGGCCTTTACGTCACCAATTCCGTTCAGGAGGAGATCGGACTGAGGGGAGCGGAGATGATCACCCAGACCATCAGGCCCAACGCGGCCATCGTGACTGATGTGTGCCACGATACTACAACACCGATGATCGAGAAAAAGACCCAGGGCCATACCGAACTGGGAGCTGGTCCTGTGATCTCCTATGCACCCGCCGTTCAGAACAAATTACGCGAACGCATTATCGAAACCGCCGAAGCCAAAAAGATCCCATTCCAGCGAATGGCCTCTTCACGCTCTACCGGAACGGATACGGATGCCTTTGCCTACAGCAACGGAGGAGTAGCTTCTGCCCTGATCTCACTTCCATTGAGGTATATGCATACTACTGTGGAAACCGTCCACAAAGACGATGTTGAGAATGTGATCCGTCTTATCTATGAAACACTGCTGACCATAAAACCCGGGGAGACCTTTAGCTATTTCGATTGATCGAAAGGATGTGCTTAACCAACCCCACACCGAATACGTTATAATTCATGGAAGAGTGGGTAGACGTACTGGATCAGGATGGACGATATACAGGTGAAACGATCCTGAAATCGGAAGCGCATCGGCAAGGGATTTTTCATCCCACGGTTCATATTTGGTTCTATACTTCCCAGGGTGAAATCCTTCTGCAGTTGCGTTCCCCTGTGAAAAAGACCTTTCCCGGTTTCTGGGACGTCTCCGTAGCAGGGCACATCGGCGCAGGAGAACCAGTCGAAGAAGCTGCTCTACGCGAGATCAGGGAAGAATTAGGATTATCTGTGGGTAAAAAGGATCTGTCTCCGGTAGGCGTGTTTAAGTCGATTAAGCGACATGACAACGGCATCATCGATTGCGAATACCACCACACCTTTCTCTGCCAATTCAACCATACACTGTCCGCTCTGGAGATACAGGAAGAAGAAGTAGCAGAGATCCGGTTATTCCCCATGGAAATATTGGGCCAGCCGTATATTACAGATAAAACAAAGGTCAAGATAGTGCCTCACGACGGAAGTTACTACAGGGTGGTTTGCGATGCCATCAGGAAACATCTAAAGAGTTGAAATGAACTGCTGCAGATCCTGCCAAGTGTATGTCTTCTGACTTCCCTTCGCCATATCCTTGACCACGATAACCTTTTGTTCTAACTCGTCCTTCCCCAAAAGCACCACATAAGGGATGTTCCTGTTATTGGCGTATTTGAACTGTTTCTGCAGTTTGGCGTCTGTAGGATACAGGTCGGTCTTGATGCCCTCCCCTCTCAATTTCTTTATCAAAGGAAGAGTTGCCAGCGCCTCCTTCTCCCCAAAATTGACGAAAAGGACCTCTACCGATTCCTCCACTGCCTCAGGAAAGAGCCCTAGTTCCTCCAGGACCAGATAGATCCTGTCCAGACCAAAGGAGATCCCTATCCCACTGAGGTCCTTCAGGCCAAAGATTCCCGTGAGATCGTCATAACGGCCGCCTCCTCCTATGGACCCCATATTCACACCCTCAGGGGCCGAAACCTCAAAAATAGCACCCGTATAATAATTCAGACCCCTTGCCAGGGAAACATCCACTTCCAGGCCGGTGCTCTTCAGGTCCAGAGTTCGAATAGTATCTGCTATAAACCTGAGCTCTTCTATACCCTGCATTCCGGCCTGAGAAGCCTTCAGGAAATCGGATAATACATCGAAGGGGGCCTGTTTATCTTTAGCCATCGAGAAAAGTGGCATGGCCTTTTCGATCGCAGCCTGACCGATCCCGGCGTCCGACATTTCGCGCATGACCCCTTCTTTCCCTATTTTATCCAGTTTATCAAGGGCTACCGTAAAAGGGATCAATTTGTCACCTGCACCGATCACTTCAGCAATTCCGCTTAATATCTTCCTGTGATTGAGTTTGATGCTGACCCCGCTGAGGCCAAGCTCGGAAAAAACCGCATCGTAAAGCTGCACCAGTTCCACCTCCTGCAACAGGGAGCCGGGACCCACCACATCCGCATCACACTGGTAAAATTCCCGGAACCGGCCTTTCTGGGGTCGGTCTGCCCGCCAGACCGGCTGGATCTGGTATCTCTTGAATGGAAAATCGATCTCGTGCTGATGCATCACCACATAGCGCGCGAATGGCACGGTCAGGTCATAACGCAAGGCTTTTTCAGAAATCTGAGGCGTCAGTCCTGTACTGTCCTTTTCTGCATATACCCCAGGATCCACCTTGTTCAGATAGTCTCCTGAATTCAGGATCTTGAAGATCAGCCTGTCCCCCTCGTCCCCATACTTCCCCATCAGGGTTTCCAGGTTTTCAAAACTGGGAGTCTCTATGGGTTGAAAACCAAAGACCTCAAACTGATGCCTGATCGTTTCAAAGATGTAGTTCCTTTTGGCTACTTCAGCCGGACTGAAATCCCTGGTGCCTTTGGGAATAGAAGGTTTCTGTGCCATATCCTCGCGTAGTTCCGCAAATATCGCCTTATTCTATGATTTTATCAAACCATTGGTACAGCTCGCCTTTGGTGATCACCGCTCCTTCCTGGATGAGCCCGAATTTGTCTGCATTAGGCTCTTCCGAATACGCCTTTGACGCCACCAGGTAGTCCACGAAATCAGATTGCCAGTTCTTCTTGAACCATCCAAATCCTTCCGAAGTCGTCAGGTCTACTTCCGGATTCCTCACCTTAATTGAGATGAGTTTCATTTCCTTTTCGGTGAGATGAAAGAGATGCATATGCTGAGAAGAAATATTCTCCAGGTATTCCACTTTCTGCAACACGCCTTCCCAGACTAAGTCACTGAATACGTCGATCTCTTCCTCAGCCACATGAGGCCTGTTCGTCTTAATCATTTCCCATTCCGAGGCTGTGATGGACTGGGTAGCCAGAAAATTGATAAATTCCGGGTGCAATTCCTCTAACTGCTCTTTTGTCAATCGTGTGTACTTCATAAAAAAAGGCCGCCTTTTAAGGGCGGCCCAAAATTACGGTTTTATTCCTTAGTTAAAAATGTAGCGGACACCCAACTGAGCCCTCCACCTGGAAACGGCGCTGGTGATGGCCGCAAAGGTGTCTGTCCTGCTGGTGTCGAAAGTATAGGTAGGATTGTTGTTGGAATCCACCGTTACCCCAAGAAGCTGGTCGAAACTCGGACCTTCCACGACTCCCCAGTTGGAGTTCAGCAAGTTCCCGAAGTTTAACACATCCAGGCTTAACTGGAATTTGTTCTTGTCCGTGATCTTTATATCCTGAAGTATCTTGATATCCCAGCTGCTTCTCCACGGGGCCAGGGCTCCATACCTTTCCGCATATTGTCCTCGACGTCCGCTGAGGTAATCGTCCTGTTGAATAAAGGCCTCAAATGCCTCTGCCTGACCGGGTCCGCTAAAGGTCATGGATCCAATCTCCGAACTCGTCGGGATGTAGATCAGGTCATTGATGCTGGAACCATCATTGTTGATGTCACCTCCATAGATATAGTTAAACCTTCCGCTTTTGGCATATTCAAAGAAGGTAGAGATCGTAGTTCCTGTACTGAATTGCTTGGAAAGCACCCCGATAAACCTGTGGGTATCCCCATATCTGGAAAAGGAAAGGACATCCCTGTTGGCATTACCGACAATCGCATTTCCGGCAAAGGCATCCCCGGTGATCTCGGCATCGATCGAATTCACTTCCTTGGCATTGAGGAAACTGTAGGCGAGCATAGCGTAAAGGCCATTGTTCCATGTCTTCTGCCCTTTCAGTGATGCATTCCAGATACGGCCCTGGTCCGAATTGGTAAAGACATAGGCATTGGTAGGACCCCCGAAGATCTGGGCCTTATCTGCATTGGTGTACACTGCGCGATTGTCGACCCCATTCAGGGTGGCAGAAGGGGCATCCAGTCCCCAGTTCTGGACATGGGCGGCATTGACATCCTTGGTATAGGAAACGTCTGCGGTCAGGATCAGGCCGTTATCAAATTTCTTATCGACCCCCACATTGGTCCTCCATACCTGAGGCCACTGGAAATCCGGATCCACGATCTGGTAAAAGAAGAAATCGACCGCCTGTGTCTGGTTACCCAGCCACACAAAAGGGAATCGCCCTGTGAAGAGCCCGGAGCCACCCCTTACCTGCAACGAATTATCATTATACACATCCCAATTGAAGCCAACCCTTGGCGAAACCAGGAAATTATTGTTCGGCAGGACCTCAGAATCCAGGAAAACCGGATCGCCTGTCTCAGGATCAAAGTACTGTATTGAAGGGATATAGGTGCCGGAAGCTCCTCCCTTCCGCTGGATATTCTCCCGGATCTTTTCGGCTGTGTCGAAATACAGGGGCTTGTCAAACCTCACCCCGTAGGTCAGCTTAAAGTTCTCGGTGACATCCCATTCGTCCTGCATATAGAAGGACAGCTGACCCACATTGGTTTCTGAAAGGGCCCATCCCCCGGGATTTCCGGTGCCATTCGCATTGAATGACCTGTCGGCATTGATCGCGTTGTTAAAAGCGGCCTGCAATTGTCCCGAACTTGCAAAATTTGGAAAATCGGTGATAGTGGTAGTAGGGAAAAAGACTCCCTGAGCCCCGTAGGCGCCGAGGTTGAAGGAGTTGTCGAACTGAAACTTCTCAAAGGAGAACCCTATGGTATAGGTATGGTCTCCCTTGAAGATATTCAGATTATCCGTGATTTGAAACACTTTCTGGTCGAGCCTGTTGTTGATGGAAAAAGGTTCGTGACCGGCGATGATATAGTTCGAACTCCCTGTGGCATCCAGGATCACAATACTCGGTGCCGGAGTAGAGAAAGGATTCCGGAAGTCATCAAAATGGGTATAGCCCACCTGCAGTTTGTTAGTTGCCTCATCGGAAAGCCTGGAGTTCAATTCGAGTTGAACGGATTTGATCCTGTTGTTGATCTCATAACCAGCATTCTCGAACTGGAGGGTTTGAGTGTTGGGACCCCTGAACGTGATGGCATCCCTGTTGGCAGGCTTCCCTTTGGAAGCATCCAGGAAATTGTAGATGACCGCCAGGCGGTTGTTGTCATTGATATTCCAGTCTAACTTAATAATACCTTTGGTAGATTCCTGGTCGAAATTAAAGCCCTGAAACCTGCCGGGATCGTAAAAGATATCATTCCCCTGAGCATCCTGACCGATCACCACCTGGCGCAACAGGTTGTCTACCAGCTGGAAGTCTGATAATGTCACCCGGCTCTCGTTGATGTCTCCCGTGCCGGTATTGGGCACGAATCCATCCGTTCCCAGCTCGGTAAGTTCATCCCTTTCGAAGTTGACGAAAAAGAACAATTTGTTCTTGACGATGGGTCCGCCCAGGCTGAACCCATACTGGGTCTGCTCCAGACCGGTCTTAAAAACATCATCTCCATTGATCTTGCCTCCGGTAAGGTCGTCGTTCCGGAAAAACCCATAGGCAGTGCCGTAGAATTCATTGGTACCACTTTTCGTGACCGCGTTGACAGAAGCACCCGTAAATCCTGACTGGGTTACGTCATAGGGGGCCGTAGTGACCTGTATCTGGTCGATGGCATCCAGGGAAATGGGCTGGGCATTGGTCTGCCCACCCGGAGTGGCCGCATCGAGGCCAAAGGGATTATTGAAAATAGCTCCGTCCAGAGAGAAATTGTTGTACTGGTCGTTTCGCCCACCGAAGGAGAGTCCGGAAGCCCCTGAAGAAGCCTGGGGATCCAGTCGGATAAAATCGCTGGCAGACCTCGAGATCGTCGGCAGTCGGGTGAGTTCCCTGCGCCCTACGCTGGTTTCCGCTCCCGTTCGATCGCTCCCGAAGGTTCCTGTCTGGTCGTAGACCACTACTACCTCCTCCAGGGCCTGGCTTTCGGAGATCAGGCTGAATTCCAAAATCGTTGTCTGTCCCAGAGAGAGAAATACCCCGTCCTGCACCTGGGATTTGAATCCCACATAGGATACGGTGATCTCATAAGGCCCACCTACTCTCAGGTTGGGGAGGTTATAGCGACCATCCATGTTGCTCACGGCCCCGTACTTCGTCCCCGTGGGGGTGTGGACTGCCACAATGTTTGCTCCGAAAAGAGGCTGGGCATCACCTTCGTAAACTGTTCCCCTGATATCTGCGGTCGTTATCTGCGACCAGGAAGTAAGGGTTAAACCGAACAGGAACAACCCTGTCAAAAGAATTTTTTTCATAATCACATTGTTGGTTAATGAACTAGTGAATATAGCAAAAAAAAAGAGCCATAATCAAATGGCTCTCTCTTTAATTTGAAAGGTTTTCTTTATTTCTGTTCTGCGATGACTTCAAAGTTGAAATCTACAAGTACATCCCTGTGCAGCCTGATCTGAGACTCGTAAGGCCCGGCCCTTTTAATGGCCCCGCCTTTGATCATGATGTATTTCTTATCGATTTCATGACCTTCTTTGGCCAGAGCGTCAGCTACATCCGCGTTAGTGACGGAACCGAACAGCTTGTCGCCGGCACCCACCTTGGCGGGGATCTTTACTTCGAGCTGTTTAAGCGCCTCTGCCGTCTTGTTAGCGGCCTCAACGATCTTTTTCTCTTTGTGTGCTTTTTGCTTCAAGTTCTCTGCCAGGACTTTCTTGGCAGAAGGAGTAGCCATGGTAGCCAGTCCTTTTGGGATGAGGTAATTTCTTCCATACCCGTTCTTAACGGTTACGATATCGTCCTTGAATCCCAGATTCTGTACGTCTTCCTTTAGTATAAGTTCCATGATCTTCTCCTTTTTACTTTAATAAATCACCCACATAAGGCATAAGGGCCAGGTGCCTCGCCCTTTTTACTGCCTGAGCTACTTTACGCTGGTACTTCAGGGAAGTACCTGTAAGCCTCCTGGGGAGCAATTTTCCCTGCTCGTTCACGAGTTTCATGAGGAAATCGGGATCCTTATAATCGATATACTTGATGCCGGATTTTTTAAAACGGCAGTATTTCTTTTGCTTGTTGGTCTCGATATTCAAAGGGGTGAGATATCTGATCTCCCCGTCCTTCTTGCCTTTGGCCTGTTGCTGTAATGTTGCCATGTCCCTTACGCTTTTGCTTTAAGTTTATTCCTTCTCTTTTCAGCCCACTCAATGGCGTGCTTGTCTAATTTTACGGTCAGGAAACGCATAACGCGCTCATCTCTCCTGAATTCCTGCTCATAGGGAGCAATAACTTCTCCGGGAGCCGTAAATTCGAACAAGTGGTAGAATCCACTTTTCTTGTGCTGAATGGGATATGCCAGTTTTTTCAGGCCCCAATTTTCCTTTGATACCATCTTGGCATCATTCTTAATTAAGAAATCCTCAAATTTCTTAACTGTTTCCTCTATCTGAACGTCAGATAGAACGGGATTTAAAATGAAAACAGTTTCGTAATGATTCATATTGATATATAGATTTTTAGGAGCGCAAAAGTAATAATTCTTCCTTCGATTTACAAGAAATTATATTTTTCTTCGTTATCAGTACTATAATGACCCAAATCGAACCTGAACTTTTAAACCTAAATTATGCACATCATCACCTGAGTTTATAAAGATTTTGTTCACAACTTTTATTGCAGTTGGTCCAGTTTTTTATGTACTTTGTCGATGATTTAACCCCACAAATCAACCCTTTATGAAATTAAGAAGTATAGTTGTTGATGATTCATCTATGCAGCGTATGGCAGTTGCGAAATTGGTGAATAATCATCCGAATTTAGCCCTGGTTGCGGAGTACAGCAATGCTATTGAAGCCAAGAATGGCATCAAAAACAACGAAATTGACCTGATTTTCCTGGATGTGGAGATGCCTATCATCAGTGGTTTCGACCTTCTGGAGTCTCTGGAGAACAGCCCCCAGGTAATCCTGATCACCGGAAAACCGGATTACGCACTTAAAGCTTTTGACTACGATGTAACGGATTATCTTCACAAGCCTATTACCATGGCACGTTTTGATGCCTCTGTAAAAAGGGCGGTGACCAAGTATGAGCAGATGAACCAGGTGGCTGAGGACGAGGAGCATATTTTCGTCAAAAGCAACCTCAAGAAGCGCAAGGTCATCCTCAATGACATCAAGTGGATCGAAGCCCTTGGAGACTACATCAAACTGGTAACCGATGAGGCCAATATCGTGATCCTCTCCACCATGAAGGCTTTTGAAAAGCAGTTACCTGCCGATAAATTCCTCAGGATACACAAGTCTTATATCGTAAATCTGGAGAAGATAGAAAAATTCAACAGTAAGAACGTAGAGGTCAGCGGAAGGTCCATTCCCCTGAGCCGAAACAAGAAAACAGAACTGGCCGAAGCCCTTAGCAACGTCTGAGAAATTCAGAAGTAGTCTACGTCGTAGATTACCCGCACACTTCTGTACTGGGAAATAGCATTGAAGGAATTTTCAATTCTTTTAATGCTATTTTTTGTTTGGGTAAGAGACTGTTCCCTGGGGATTTTCACAAGCACCTGTTTAATATACTGGTTTCTTATACGGGCTACGGGAGGGTATTCAGGGCCTAGGACGGAAGTGCCAAAAAGATTCCTCAACGCCTGGCCAAACCAAGAAGCTGCCTCATTCAGGGTGTGATAGGCCCTGTGCTTGAAACTGATCCTGATGATCCTGTTCACCGGTGGATAAAGGTATTCCCTGCGCTGCGACATCTGATCTTCATACATGCCTGTATAATCCCCATTAACCACTTGCCTGAGTACCGGATTCTGTGGATTATAGGTCTGGATAAGCACCTTTCCCCTTTTTTCAGTGCGCCCTGCCCTGCCCGCTACCTGGGTCAGCAATTGGAAGCTGCGTTCATGAGCCCTGAAATCAGGAAAGTTGAGCAAGGCATCTGCGTTCATGATCCCGACCAGGTTCACGTGTCTGAAATCCAGGCCTTTTGTCACCATCTGAGTTCCTACCAGAATGTCAAATTCACCCGAAGCAAAGCCCGTAATGATCTTTTCATAGGCAAATTTCCCCCGGGTGGTATCCAGGTCCATTCTGCCTGTACGCGCATCGGGAAACAACTCCTTCAGCTCCTTTTCTATCTGTTCCGTTCCGAAACCCTTGGTGTCCAGTGTGGCGTTGCCGCAGGCCACACATTGTACCATCATCTTTTCACTGTATCCGCAGTAATGGCATCTCAGTTCGTTCCTGCCCTGGTGATACGTAAGACTTACATCGCAATTGGGGCACTGGGGAGCATGTCCGCAGGTCATGCATTCCACTACAGGGGCATAACCCCTCCGATTCTGGAAGAGGATCACCTGTTCCCTCACCGCGAGAGTCTCATTGATTCCGGCGATCAGAGCCTCTGAAAAATGCCCGGTCATCCGCTTCCTTCTGGATGCATCCCGAATATCCACCAGGTCCACCTCAGGCATCTGAACGCCCCCGAACCGCTGCTCCATGGAAGTATAGCCGTATTTACCGGTCCTGACGTTATAAAAACTCTCCAGGCTGGGCGTGGCAGATCCCAACAGCACCTTAGCGCCGTGCAAGGTTGCCAGAACTATGGCAGCATCCCTGGCGTGGTACCGTGGGGCCGGATCAAATTGCTTGAATGAATTTTCGTGTTCCTCGTCCACAATGACCAGTCCGAGGTTGTCAAAAGGCAGAAAGAGTGACGATCTTGCCCCTATGACCACCTTCGCCTTTTCCTCATTCCGCCTGACATTGTTCCAAACCTCTACCCTTTCATTGAGACTAAAGCGGGAATGGAATACAGCTACCCTACTGCCGAAACATGTCTGCAGACGGGAGATAAGCTGGGTGGTCAGGGCGATCTCCGGCAGGAGGTACAACACCTGCTTTCCATCGGCCAGAAAGGTTTCCATCAATTTCATATAGACCTCCGTTTTGCCGGAGGACGTCACCCCGTGAAGGAGGGTCACATCCCGATCTTTAAAGGATGCTGTAATATCTTCCAGGCTCTTTTGCTGGAAATCGCTTAAGACCGGTTTCTGCAGGCCTTCGGTGTCTCCTTCAAAAGTAACTCGGT
>NZ_JBFGBM010000078.1:0-10965 GCF_041567615.1 Muriicola sp. | reverse complement strand
GATGCGGAGGACATTACCATCCAAACGTTCTCCAGGGCCTTTGACAAGATCCAAACCTTTGACGAGGCCTATGAATTCAAGACCTGGCTCTTCACCATCTCCAAGAATATCCACGTAGATCTTCTCAGGAAGAGGAAGAGAAATATCCTGGAACAAAGCTCTCCCGGCATACCCGATGCGATCAAAAAAGTATTGGATGATGCTCCCACGGCGGAGGACCAACTTATACAGGATCAAAACCTGGCCAGTCTCCTCGGCCATATCAGGAACCTCAAGCCTCATTACCGAGAGGTGATCAACCTCAGGTATTTCCAGGAATTGTCTTATGCTGCCATCGCCGAAGAACTGGATGAACCCATCAACAATGTCAAGGTGAAACTGCTCCGCGCAAAAAAGCTGCTCGCCGAGCTCATCAAAGGGAAATAGTTCAGGTAAACCGGGCGTTATTCACCTTGGTTTTTGTTCGTATATTTGCACAAATTTGTTTTATGAAAGAGGAAGGTACAGCCACCATGGCTCCCCCTAAAGGCAAACCGAAATGGCTCAGGGTTAAATTGCCTACCGGAAAGAAATACACCCAGTTGAGGGGTCTGGTAGACAAGTACAACCTGCACACCATCTGTACCTCGGGAAGCTGCCCCAATATGGGGGAATGCTGGGGTGAGGGTACGGCTACTTTTATGATCCTTGGAAACATTTGTACCCGTTCCTGCGGATTCTGTGGGGTGAAGACGGGCAGACCGGAGCAGGTAGACTGGGAAGAACCCGAAAAAGTGGCCAGATCCATTAAGATCATGGGGATCAGGCATGCCGTAATCACCTCTGTAGACAGGGACGATCTCAAGGACATGGGCTCCATCATCTGGGCAGAAACCGTAAAGGCTATAAGAAGGATGAATCCTGAGACCACCCTGGAGACCCTCATTCCCGATTTTCAGGGAATCGAACGTCACCTGGACAGGATCGTCGAGGTAGCCCCGGAAGTGGTTTCCCACAATATGGAAACAGTCAGGAGGCTTACCCGGGAAGTGAGGATACAAGCAAAATATGAACGCAGCCTTTCTGTCTTGAGATACCTCAAGGAGCAGGGAGTGAACAGGACCAAATCCGGTATCATGCTCGGCTTGGGAGAGCTGGAAGAGGAGGTTGTAGAGACCCTGAAGGACCTGAGAGAAGCAAAGGTGGATGTAGTGACCATCGGGCAGTACCTGCAACCCTCAAAAAAACACCTTCCCGTCAAAGAATTCATAACCCCGGAACAATTTGCGAAATACGAGTCTCTAGGGCTTGAAATGGGCTTCAGGCACGTGGAAAGCGGTGCTCTGGTACGCTCTTCCTACAAGGCTCACAAGCATATTCACTGATAACAGGGAACAAGACGTCGTTCCAGCTTCGGGTTCAGACCTAGTAATAATCCTATGAAAAAAATACATGTAGGGATCAACGGCTTTGGCCGTATCGGGAGGACCTTCTTCCGACTCCTGCAGGATCATCCGGGCATCCGGGTAACGGCTATCAATGACCTCGCAGACCCCAAAACACTGGGGCATTTGCTCAAATATGACAGTATTCACGGCCCTTTTACAGGAACCGTTGAGGCAGGCGAGAACAGCCTGACCGTCAATCAGGAAACCGTATCCTTGAGCCGGGAGGAAACCCCTGAGTTAATCCCTTGGGCTGATTCCGGGGTGGATATCGTTCTGGAAGCCACCGGTAAGTTCAAGACCCGAAAGCCCCTTGAAGGCCACCTTAAGAACGGGGCCAGGAAGGTGATCCTGTCCGTCCCGCCGGACGATCCCGGGATCAAAATGATCGTATACGGCGTAAATCACCATTTGATCAACAGGGAGGATGATATCATCTCCAACGCCTCCTGTACCACGAACAATGCCGCACCCATGATCAAGGTACTGGACGACCACTGGGGAGTGGAACAGGCCTATATCACTACGGTGCACTCCTATACATCAGATCAGAACCTTCACGACCGTCCTCACCGGGATCTGAGGAGGGCCCGGGCCGCCAGCCAGTCGATCATTCCCACCACCACAGGGGCAGCCAAAGCATTGACGCATATTTTCCCTGAACTTGCCCATGCCATCGGGGGTTGCGGGATTCGCGTACCGGTCCCGAACGGGTCTCTGACCGATATCACCCTCAACGTCAAACAAGACACTTCTATTCAGGAAATAAATGATACATTTGAGAAGGTTGCTGAAAATGAGCTAAAAAACGTACTTTTTTATACGAAAGACCCTATAGTTTCTGTCGATATAAACAATAGTTGCTATTCCTGTACGTTTGATTCTATGATGACTTCCGTGCTGGGTAAGATGGTTAAGGTGATTGGATGGTATGACAATGAAACAGGTTACAGTAGCAGGATCATCGACGTGATTGAATTATTGGATCGAAAAGGATTTATTTGACAGGTTTCAGAATAAATACAAAGAAATGGACATTGCTGATATTACTCATATCGGCTTTTGTCATTTTTCCATTGCGATCCCAGGAGCCGAGCGCAGTAGATCAGACCCTGAATGAGTACATCAGACAGGTGGTCACCCTGCGCAATCAGAACGAGATCGACAAGGCATTTGAAGTACTGGACCAGGCGCAGCAGTTTGCGGAATCCTCCCTGTACGAAAAAGGCATGATCTCCTGCTATCATCGCTTCGCCTTGTTAAATCTGATTCGGGGCGACAGGGATAAGGCAGAATTTTATAAGGCAAGGGCCGATAAGATGCTCGAAACCTTCAGGTCTTATCCCTCGGGTGAAGGGTTTTCGAAGTTTGTAGAAGCCAAATTGCTTTTGGATTCTGATCTCAATTTCAGGGCTCTGCAATCCCTGATTGACGCAAAGGAGCTCAGCAATGACCGCAACCTGCTGAACAATATGGTCTTGCTGGAGGGCATGATCTACATGCGCATCGAAGATTATGAGAAGGCAGCCGTAAGCTTTAACGCCCTCCTAATTAACTCAGACCCCATAGAAAAAGAATACCTGATTACCAAGGCCAACCTGGGCCTTGCCGAACTGCATCTGAATACCGAAAATTATCCCGAGAGCATCAAAAACGGTCTCAATGCCCTCAATCTGGCGACCGCCAACAAGTTTACCGTAGAAATCCTTCAGGCCAATGAGTTCCTGGCGAAAGCCTACGAGAAAGACGGACAATACAAAAATGCCCTGCAGTACAAGGAAAATATTATGGCTGTAAAGGATTCCTTTTTTACACTTGATAAAATAAAGGTGGAGACCAACAAAGCCGACAAACTGGCCATGGATGATGCCCAGGCTGAACTCTCGAGACAGGACCAGCGGATAGAGGAGTTGAGTGAGTCTGCGAACCGATCTGAGATCACAGCAATCCTCACCTCGGCCTTCCTCACCATCATTTCCCTCTTGGCCGTATCGCTCTACAGGAATAACCAGATCAAGCTGAAGACCAATGATCTGCTTCAGACGAAAAACAAAGAACTCCAGGCAGCCAGGGACGCCGCCGTACAAGCCATGGAGGCCAAGACCAACTTCCTGTCTACCGTAAGCCACGAATTGAGGACGCCCCTGTACGCGGTGACCGGACTTACCCACCTCCTCCTGGAGGAGAATCCGGCGGAGCATCAAAAGGAGCATCTGAAGTCCCTGAAATTTTCGGGGGATTATCTCCTTAACTTCATCAATGACATCCTGCAGATCAACAAGATCGATGCAGACAAGCTGGAACCTGCCCACATTGAATTCTATCTTAAAAAGATCATCAGCGAGGTCCTGGATTCCCTGCAGCAAAGCGCTAAGGAGAAGAACACCAAGCTCATCATGGAATACGACGATAAAATTCCACAACACCTGATGAGTGACCCTCTGAAACTTTCCCAGATCCTGATAAACCTCGTCGGAAACTCCATCAAATTCACTAAAAACGGGGAAGTACGGGTGATCGCCAAATTACTGAAGAAGGAGGAAGAGAATGTGACGGTCTTCTTTGAGGTAAGGGATAACGGCATCGGTATCACCCCGGAGCAGCAGAAGCATATTTTTGACAGTTTTGAACAGGGATCCATACAGATCAACCGGGAATACGGCGGAACAGGCCTGGGCCTTACCATCGTTAAGAGCCTGCTCGGACTGTTCGATAGTGAAATACACCTGAGGAGCGAGATCGGAAAAGGAAGTTCCTTTTACTTTGAACTGGTGATGAAATCCAAGGACAGTATTGTGGACGAAGTTCCCTTTGAGCTCGAACAGAAAGAATACGACCTCAACGGCCTGCATGTCCTCATAGTGGAAGACAATAAGATCAACCAGGTGATCACCAAAAAAATGCTGGCCAAAAGGGGTGTGGGATGCGATATCGCTGAAAACGGGATGGAAGCTATCGACAAGGCCAATAAAAACCAGTATGACGGGATCCTAATGGATATTCACATGCCGGGTATCAGCGGGGTGGAGGCAACTATAGAGATCCGTAAATTTGACCGACAGACCCCTATTATCGCCCTGACCGCTATCTCCCTGGATGACAGCTTGGAAGCCTTTTACGCGGCAGGCTGTAACGATGTGGTCACAAAACCTTTTAAACCCGAGGTCTTCTACCAGAAAATAGGGGAGAACTTCCTGGAACCCAAACAGAAGAAATCTGCTTCATAGTTCCCGCATCAGAGAGATCATCTTTTCTTTACCGTCATGGAGGAACCTGTGTTCAACAGGCAGATAATAAGCCTGCAAAACCCTGCCGTTGAGTCGCGTAAAGTCCTTTTCGGTGGTGAGTATCCTTTCGGCTTCATTAAATCCCCTGATCTCATCTTCCGTAAAAAAGTGATGATCCGGAAAATTCAAATGCCTGATGCGGATCCCTGCTTTTGAGAGATATGCGAGCAAGGGTGCCGGATCTGCAATGGCCGTCACCAGGAGTACCTCCTTTTCCCTCAATCCGGAAAGGCTGAGTGAGCCCTCTATCCCAATGGCCTGATCTCCGTAGGCCAGGGAACTAAACAGCACCTTTTGGGAAGGCAGGGGTCTCAGTTTTTTTAGGATCCTTTCCCGATCCTGATCATCGAGTTCATCCGGGCATTTTGTAACTACGATCACCTGGGCTCGCCTGGCTTGTCTTTTGTGGTCCCTGAGGTTCCCTGTCGGCAGGTACCAGTCGTCTACATAGAGGCGGGAATAAGAGGTAAGCAGGATATTGACGTGGGGCTTTACCCGGCGATGCTGGAAGGCATCGTCCAGAAGGATCACATCCGGGGAAGCTTTTTCTTTAAGCATGCGGATACCTTTACGACGGTCTGCCTCCACGGCTACTGCCACTTTGGGGAATTTCCTGCAGATCTGCAGGGGTTCGTCCCCGACTTCTTCGGGGTCGGACTCCGGACGTACGATCAAAAATCCCCTGGATTTCCTCCTGTAACCCCTGCTCAGTACCGCGACCTTTCTTTCCGCATACAGGTTTTTTATGATCCATTCAATCATGGGCGTTTTCCCGGTTCCCCCTACACTCAGATTCCCGACACAGACCGAAGGTATTTTGGAAGACTCTGAACGAAGGATACCAGAATCATAACAGAGATTCCTGAGGTAAACCGCGAAACCGTATAACAGGGAGAAGGGGAATGCTATTTTTCTAAGCACTTGCATCGGAACGAAAATATAATATTTTATCTTTGGACCTCTGCCTTTTACTCATGATTGTACAAGAAGTTGCCGACATACTTGAGGAACTTTGTCCTCTGGGCCTCGCTGAGGATTTTGACAATGTCGGTCTTCTGGTCGGTGACTACCAGAGGGAGGTAAGAGGGATCCTGGTGACCCTTGATGCCCTTGAAGATGTAGTGGACGAAGCCATTGCGAAAGACCTCAACCTTATCGTGACCTTCCACCCTATCGTCTTCAAAGGGCTGAAAAAGATCACGGGGAAGAATTATGTGGAAAGGACGGTCATCAAGGCCATCGAGCACAAGATCAATATCTTTAGCGTACATACGGCCCTAGACAACGTCATGCAGGGAGTGAATGGAAAGATCTGCGAGGTTTTGGGCATTCGCGATCCGGAGATCCTGATCCCAAAGACAGGCACCGTTAAAAAACTGGTCACTTATGTTCCCACTGAGGCGTCAGAGCAGGTCAAAGAAGCCCTCTTTGCCGCAGGGGGAGGAAATATAGGAAATTACAGCCACTGCAGTTTTTCCATATCTGGAAAAGGCAGTTTCAGGCCTGAAAGCGGAAGCCGGCCTACCCTGGGAAAAAAGGGGGAAACGGAAATCACCGAAGAGTTCCAGGTCCATATGACCTTCCCGGCCCGACTCGAGAAAAAACTGATCCGGGCCCTGTTTGAAAGCCATCCGTACGAGGAGGTGGCTTACGAGATCACTACCCTGGATAATGCGCACCAGCTGGAAGGGATGGGAATGATCGGAACCCTCGACAAACCCCTTGCCGAAGAGGATTTCCTGAAGCGGGTCAGAGAAAAGATGCACACGGGGGTCATCCGGCATTCTCAATTTCGGGGCAAACCTGTACAACACATAGCCGTGCTCGGGGGTAGCGGGGGCTTTGCCATCTCAGCTGCCAGGTCGCGCGGGGCGGATGTTTTCCTGACCTCAGACCTCAAGTACCATCAGTTCTTTGAAGCAGAAAAGGAAATCCTGCTTGCCGATATCGGACATTACGAGTCGGAACAATACACAAAAAACCTTCTGGCAGAATATCTTACAAAAAAAATCCCTAATTTTGCAATCGCTTTAACGGAAAGCAAAACCAATCCCATTAAGTATTTTTAGTATATGGCAGCAAAGAAAGAAGCTACAGTGGAAGAGAAATTAAGGGCTCTTTACGACCTCCAGCTGATCGATTCCCGGGTGGATGAGATCCGCAATGTCAGAGGGGAACTCCCTTTGGAGGTAGAGGACCTCGAAGACGAGGTGCTGGGATTAAAGACCAGAATGGACAAGCTTAAAACAGATCTGGAAACGATCAACTACGAGATCACGGCCAAAAAGAACCTGATCGATGAATCCAAGGCGCTGATCAAGAAATACGCAGAACAGCAGAAAAATGTGAGGAACAGCAGGGAATTCAATTCCCTTGCCAAGGAGGTAGAGTACCAGGAGCTGGAGATTCAGCTTGCTGAAAAGAACATCAAGGAATTCAAGGCTCAGATCGAACAAAAGAAAGAGGTGATCGCCGATACCAAGGAAAAACTCGCCGAGCGGGAAACCCACCTGAAACACAAGAAAAGCGAACTCGATGCCATCCTTGCGGAGACTGAAAAGGAAGAAAAGGCCCTTTTAGAGCAATCGGATATCTTTGAAAAGCAGATCGAGGAAAGGCTGGTAAAGGCGTACAAACGAATCCGTTCCAACGTGAAGAATGGCCTGGCTGTAGTTCCTATCGAAAGAGGTGCTTCGGGAGGTTCTTTCTTTACCATACCCCCTCAGGTACAGGTAGAGATCGCTTCCAGGAAGAAGATCATCACCGATGAACACAGTGGAAGGATCCTTGTGGATCCCGTACTGGCTGAGGAAGAGCAGGAAAAAATGCACAAAATGTTCGACAAGATCTAGAATCCGAATACAACAGATAAAAGCCATCCTTCTGAGATGGCTTTTTTTATACCTTTAATCCGGACATGCGACCCTCTATCCTTACCTCTTTCTTGATTTTGTGTGTGACAAAAAGTTCAATTGCCCAGGAACTCGGGGATTTCCGGTGGAATAACCGCATTCTGCTCATTTGTGAAAATGACCAGATTCCGGCTCAAAGCGAGAAGCAGATAGGCTTGTTCGAAGATTTTACTCAGGAAATGAAAGAACGCAAACTGCTTATCCTTTTGTCTCGCGGCGGACATCTGCTGGATGTCAGACACCATCTGATGGCGGAAAATGCAGTTCTGCCTGTCAGGAAAGGATTTACCGGAGTTGTCCTCATCGGACTGGATGGATCTGTTAAATGGAAGTCGGGATTCTACGCCGAGCCGGCAGAGGTCTTCAGGGTGGTCGACAGCATGCCTATGAGGAGGGCTGAGATAAAGGACAAATACAAACCTTAGGCCTTCGCCTTTTTCTTTTCGAGGAGATGCAACATGAGGTCCTCTACGGTCTTGCTGTTCCATTGACTTTCTATCTCTGGAATTTTCATAACCTCTTTCATGATCCCCTCCTGGAAGTCACCGATGGCCAGAGCCTCGGCATAAGACCGGTCTGAGAAGGTAACCCGTGAATAGACGGGCTCCCATAATTCCGGATACTTTGAGGCAAACCATTTCTCTATCTTTTTCTGGAGAAGGAAATTTCGATCTGCTGTTTTGCTGCTCATCTCTAAAAAATTCCTGTAGCTGAGCTCAGCGATGGCATCTGCATTGGGTTTGCGCTCCTTCTGGAAGGTCTGAAAGACGGCTTCCCAGTCGTCCCCAAACCGATCCATGATCTTGTCCAGGCTGTAGATATCCTCAAATCCGGCATTCATACCCTGCCCGTAGAAGGGCACAATGGCATGGGCTGAATCCCCTACCAGGGCCACCTTATCCCAATAGGTCCAGGGGTAACATTTCATGGTCACCATGGCACTGGTCGGGTTCTTAAAAAAGTCGTGTGTGAGGTTTTCAATATCCTGCATCACATTTGGAAAGTAGGTCGTGAAAAATTCAGTCGCCTCCTTTTTGGTGGTAATCCTTTCAAAGGAAACCTCCCCTTCAAAGGGCAGGAACAGGGTGCAGGTAAAACTGCCGTCCAGGTTGGGCATGGCGATAAACATAAACCTGCCCCTGGGCCAGATGTGGAAGGAGTGCTTATCCAGCTTATGGGTTCCGTCCTCCTTCGGGGATATGGTAAGCTCTTTATAGCCTACATCAAGGAAATCCTGAGAATAATCAAAGCGGCTCCTCCTCTGCATCTTGTGCCTGACCCTGGAAAAGGCCCCGTCGCATCCAAAGATATGGTCGTACCTGTATTCTTTCCATTCGCCTTTCTCGGATTCCCCGGTGTAGAGCGCAGCCGTCGGCAGGTCGACATCCCAGACCTTTTCCTCGAACCTGAATACGGCCCCGGCTTCCTCTGCAAGGTCGATCATCTTCCTGTTGAGGACTCCCCGGGAGATAGACCAGATCGCTTCTCCTTCCTTTCCGTATTTCTGGTAATACTGGGGTTTCCCCAGGACGTGCATGGCGCGCTTGTCCAGCGGAATGGCCAACTTTTTGATCTCCTCTTCAAGGTCGACCTCCCGAAGGGCATTCCAGCCCCGATCACTCATGGCCAGGTTGATGGACCTGCCGGAAAATTCAATGGTACGGATGTCGGGACGGCGATCAAAGACCGTAATGTCATGTCCCCTCCGACGGAGATAGATAGCCAGAAGTGATCCTACAAGACCTGATCCGACTATCGCAATGTTCTTGGGGGTTTGAGCCATACCTATCCCTCAGGAATACTTTTGAATAGTAAAAGTAAGAAATATTACGCACAGGCATCCCGGAATTTATTATACCCTTAACGGTATTTTGTTTAACTATTATATAATTTTGCTAAACAAAATAAGGAATGTCATATTTCGATAAAACCAAGATAGAGGAACTTCCCTCCCGTTACCGGGCAAACCTCATCAACAGTATCTCCGGGTACAAGTCATGTAACCTTATCGGAACCCGGTCAAGTAATGGAATTGCCAACCTGGCGATTTTCAATTCTATCATTCATATAGGCAGTTCGCCGGCTATGCTCGGTTTTGTACTGCGTCCACTGACCGTTAGGAGGGATACGTTCGACAATATCCGGGAAACCGGTAAATTCACTGTAAACCAGGTTACCTCAGTGATGGTGGAACAGTCTCACCAGACCTCAGCGAAATACGGACAAGAGGTCTCAGAGTTTGAAGCGGTGGGCCTGACCGAGCAATATATCGAGCCTTTTGAAGTACCTTATGTGGCTGAGAGCGCCCTGAAAATGGGCTGCCGTTACAAGAACCACTATCATATAGAGGAGAATGGGTGCCTACTGGTCATAGGTTCGATCGAGCACATATACTTCCCTGAGGGTGTTCAGGACCCCGATGGATTCGTACACCTCGAAAAGTTAAATACAGTGGCAGGCATGGGGATCGATGGTTATGCCCTGCCAAAATACCTCGGGAGACTGTCCTATGCCAGGCCGGAGTCCAACCCAGTCCTTTTGAAACATGGCTCATAAAAAACCCTTTTTGCCCACAAAGACCTGTAAGTATTGTGGTCGTCCCTTCAGCTGGAGAAAAAAATGGGAAAAGAACTGGGACGAAGTACGCTATTGCAGCGAACGATGCCGTAGAGAATCAAAAAAAAGTAAATCCCGACTATGAATACTTCGAATAAGAAATATAACACCCTGATTTGGTTTCGGAACGACCTTAGGGTAACAGACAACCTTTCTCTCTCTAAGGCCTGCGAGGAAGATAGTGTCCTGGCCGTTTACTGTCTGGATCCTGTACTCTTCGAACCCGGGGAATTCGGTTTTAAGCGAATGGAGAAATTCAGGGCAAAATTCCTGCTGGAGAGCCTTGAAGATCTCAGGGCAAACCTGGCTTCACTGAATATCAGCCTGCTGGTCTATTTCCAACCAGCTGAGGAAATTATCCCCGGCCTGGTCAGCAAATATTCTATTCAAAAAATCTTCCTTCAGAAGGAATGGACAAGGGATGAAACTGAAGAGTTGAAAAAGGTTCAGGCCAAGTGCCTCCCGGGAACTCAATTCGTCGAAAATTACGACCAGTTCCTCTTTCATCCTGATGACATTCCTATCCGGGAATTCAAGAGTATTCCTGAGGTATTCACCCAATTTCGAAAGGCCTGTGAAAAATCTGCACAGGTCAGACCCTTAACGGCGACCCCGAAATCCAAACCTGAGAGCAATCTCCTTGCTGAGAGTACTCCCCTGCCCTCCCTTAAAGACCTGGGTTTTGCTCCTTTTGAGACCCATCCACACTCCGCCTTTCCCTTTTCG